>NZ_JH636434.1:3483592-3492775 GCF_000255655.1 Schlesneria paludicola DSM 18645
AATGGGTGGGCGTGATCAGCCTGGCGGTTTCGTTACTCGGCGGCCTGGTCGATTTGCGTGTGCAAGTCGCCACGCTTCGCACCGAGGTTGCGTCCTTACGTCGTGACTTCGACCGACCGCAAAGGGTTGCCCATGTCGACCGCTCCGCAGAAACACAAGCCGCCCACGGTCGGCATCAAGGCCCCGAGATCGTACCACCGCTGGTATCGCCTACGGGCCTGGTGGGGGCCGGTCGGCCTGCGAGCCAACCAGCTCTCGAAAGAGCCGTTGTGCCGGACATGCCAGCAAGCCGGTCGAATTCGCCCAGCGACCGACGTCGACCACATTCGACGTCACGGCGGGAAATGGTCCCTTTTCTGCGACGCCAGCAACTTACAGTCGCTTTGCAAATCATGTCATAGCGAGAAGACCGCTCGCGGCGAGTGATCGCCTGCGGCATCGTCATCTCCGGCGGGGTGTATCACATGGGCAAGCGTGGACCAGGCAAGACGCCCGTCGCGACATTGAAGCAACGGGGCACGTTCCGAGCTGATCGTCATTCTGATGAAGTCGACGAGCAGCTCGGTCCCTCATTGCCAGATCCGCCGCCGCACTTCGATGCGGAGCAGATCGAACTGTGGAACAAGATCGGCGGAAAGCTCGCGGCTCGCGGCTTGATGACCGATCTCGACGCGCAGGCGTTCGAGCTGCTCATCGCTAGCTATGTGGGCATGCTGCAAGCTCAAGACGCACTGGCTGCCGATGACCTGATCGTTTACGTGGGCGAACAGTCGACACCCATGGCGAACCCCCTCGTGAACATTATCGCGAAGAACACCGCGATGCTGAAATGGTGCCTCACCCAGTTCGGTTGCACTCCATCCGCTCGTACCGGAATCACTCCTGCGAAACGTGTCGAAAAGACCATTGATCCAATGGCCGCGTTGTTGGCTGGTACATCGGCGGGCAAACGACCCGCAAAGTGTACCACCCGGAAAAAGGCGAAGTCATGAGTGAAGAACGCGGCTTCATTTCGTTGAAGGCAGACGGCCACACATGGCTGTTCGCGTTCGATCCCAGCCCGCGCAGCCTTATGGCGTTATTCGACGTCCTGATCGAATACGAACGTGATCCGGAAAGCGGGTTCACCAGTTGGCACGCAACGCAAGTTCTACGAGGCCTCGCCCATCACCTGTGCGCAAATGCCGCGTCTCGGCGAACCGCAGGGATCTTGAGCGGTATTGCGACGACGTCCTAGCGAAAAAGGTTGTCGTCGGCACGCTCGAACGTGCGGCCGTCGAACGATACCGGCATGACTGTGACACCGCAGGCGCTCGCGGCATCTACTGGGACGATGAAGATTTCGAACGAACGATTTCGTTTGTTCAGCTTTTGAAGCATTCGACCGGGGAATTCTGCGGCCACCCGTTCATTCTGAAGCCCTGGCAAAAGTTCGTCGCCGGGAATCTGTTTGCCTGGAAGAACAAGGACACCGGTTTCCGCCGGTTCCGCGAATGCTTCATCAGCATGGGACGCGGCAACGGTAAGTCGCCGTTCATGGCGGCCCTGGTCAATCGCCTCTATCTGCTCGACAACGAACCTCGGTCACAGTTCCAGCTCGCGGCCGTCGAACGTGCCCAGGCCGAGATCGTTTTCAACGAGATCTGTGAGCAGCTCCAGTCGCAACCGGCCTTCGGTGATCGCTTCGAATACTACCGTCCGAAACACGGCAAGAAGTCGATCGTCGACAAGATCCTCGGCGGTGTGATCGAACCGCTCGGCTCGGAAGGTCGCGACGGTTACAACTTGCTCGGCTATGTCGCCGACGAAATTCACGCATGGGCTGCCGAACACAACGCCCTCTGGGAAAAACTCGAATCGTCCATGCGGAAGCGACGGCAGCCCCTCGGGATGGTGATTTCGACGGCTGGCGATGACCGCTCGAAGCTGTGGCTTCGCGTCCACAAGTTCAGCTCTCAAATCGCTCGCCTTCTGATCAAAGAAGATCGTCACTTCAGTTTCATCTGTGAGATTGATGAGGAGGATCGAAAGGCATCGCTGTACGACGAAACTCTCTGGCGAAAGGGAAATCCAAACCTCGACGTCTCGGTGAAGCGCGAGGCCCTGCGGCTGATCGCGAACAAAGCGAAGAATGATCCCGTCTGTTTCAACGAATGGCTGCGGTACCACATGAACATTCGTGTGCGTTCGGTACTGAAGGTCATCGACCACAAACTCTGGACGACATGTAAAGAGACGATGCCAGACCTCACGGGTCGCCACTGCCACGGAGGCCTAGACCTCGGTTGGCGAAACGACCTGGCATCGCTCTATCTCTGCTTTCCGCTCGACAAAAAACGGTTCGCGTTCAAGGGCTGGAACTGGTTGCCACGCCACGGGGGCCGCGATCTGACAGCATCCCCGTGGTCGCAGTGGATCGAGAACCGGGACGTGGTGGCTTGCGATGGCGATGCGACCGATCCTGATGCCATTTACGAACGCCTGCAGCAAGTACGCCGCGACCACGCCATTTCATCCGTTGCACTCGATCCGGCCAATGCCAGGGCAGTCGGCTTACACCTGGTTAACAACATGGGAATGTCCGTGTTTGACTTCGGCCAGAACTGTCAGTCGTACAACGAACCGATTCGCGAATTCCTCACGGCGTTGGGCGAAGGTCGCATCCTCCATGACAACGATCCCGTCCTTGCCTGGGCCGCCGACAACCTGGTCCTGCGCACCAATCCGGCCGGTCTAGTGATGCCCGACAAAGAAAAGGCGGACGAAAAGATTGATCCGATCGTCGCCGCCTTCATGGCGTTCGCCCGTTGCTTGTATGGCGATCCCGTGAGTTCCGGACCTCGGATCAGGAGTTTGTGATGGTCATGGTCAAAGTGATGCAGATCAATTGGAAGACGTCGGGCCTGGGGTTCTGTGGTTTGCTGACGTCGGTCGGAGCACTCGGCACGGACCTGCTGTCTGGTAACTACAGCACGATCGTGATGCACCTGCCCGCGATCGCCGCATCCTTGGGACTGATGTTCGCCAAGGACTCGACCGCCGCAGTTAAGTAACGACCGTCACCGCTCGATCTGGGCAACCCTCAAATTTGTCGATTCTGAAAAGGGACTTTCATGTCGAAAACTCGCGTTGTCCAGATCGTTGTCGGTGCTCTGTTGTCCGCGATCTTTCTTGTTTGTGCGATCGTCAATTTCTCCAGACTGCAATCGCGATCTGATGCACCTGGTATGGTCGATTATCTGCTCTACGTTGGTGTGCCTCTGATTACCGCTCTGGCCTTCGCCGCCGCCGACGTGGTTCTGGCTGCCGTGGCTTTGCTTCGAGATCGAACGCGTCTCTCCTCGCCAGACATGACGAGGCTGCCGTCGGTGAACGACGTCGAAGTCGACTTGTCCCGAAAGCAATTGAGCGAACAGCTCAAAATGAATGAACAGCTCAAACAGGTCGAGAGCGTCGACGCGAGACGGACCCGGATCTGGAAGATCATCGACGAACTGTCCGACGCTTTGCGGGATGACGACGCGGGATCTGACGCTCTGTTCATCGTTCGCGAGCGATTCCACAAGCTGCAGTTTGCTCCGACGCCTCACCAGGCGACTGAATCCACCGAAGACGATGAAAAGCCCGCCCCCACGAAACGGGCGGCTTCCTAACCGCAAATACCCCGTGAGAAGGCCCCGCCGATTGTCGCGAGACGTCGGCGGGGCCGTGTGTCTTCTGAGGTTTTCATGCGAACTCTTGCAGCCAGGAAAAAAACGATGCGTCTCAAAGGTGCTTTCCTCGCGATTCTGACGGCAATTTGGTGCGTGATTTGGTGCCTGGGCTGCGCTCCGGTCGATCCACCAGCTCGCAAGGACGCTCCGAAGCCGCCGATCGTCGTGGAATCGCCCGTGACCGTCGCGGCCCGCACGGCCTTCCGTGCTCGTGATGCGGCCTATGCCGATCAATTGGAAGCCCTGGCGAACGACGTCGAAGGCGGACAAGTGAAATACGACGCCAAGCTCAAGCAACGGCTGGAAGACGCCAAATTGCGAGCTGCCGATGCCGCAAAGTCCGGTCTCTCGAAAGTCATGGCAGACGAATTCGGGGAAAACGCCCTGGCCAATCCCGCCAACGTTGCAAAGTCGCTGCGAGCACTCGCCGCCGCGCTCAAATGATCCGTGGTTCATTCTCGTGTGATGCGTGTTCTGGCCATTTTGGAGTGAACCATGCTCGGTTACCGACAAGATCGTGAAGACTGGGACTACTTGCGGGCCAACGCAAAGGCATTCCCCGCGAACTGCTGTGCCACCGGCGAGATCCCCGACGACTTCCATCCGCAATTGCGAACGAAGAACCAAAAACAGACCAATTCGTGCGTTGGCCACGGTCGATCGACGATGTTCGCTCACCTGAATTGGCTCATCACCGGCGAAGAGGTCGATTATTCCGCCTGGTACGCGTACCTGACCGCTCAACGTGCCTGCAACATGTTCGGCGTCGACGAGGGGGCAACCTTGGCTGGTGCGATGGCCAGCGGTGGCTGCTGTCGTGAAGACACGCTCCGCTTCCCTGGCTATTACACGACGTCCATGCCAGCGGCAGCCGTCACCGAGGCCAAAGAACACCCGATTCTGCAGTTCAGCGAATTGCGTGGCTACGACGCGATTTGGCGATACACGTCGACACACCAAGGGCCGGTCCTGATCGGCACCGAATGGTACGAAGGGCATGCTCGACTTGGGAAAGACGGGTTGGAATCCAAGGCGAGCTGCTTACGCGGATCGAGCCTCGGTTATCACTGCCGATGCATCATCGGGTGGTCATCTCGACGTGACAGCCTCGGCCGTCGCTGGCTCCGATGCAAGAACTCCCACAGCACGGAATGGGGCAACCAGGGCGAATCGGAAATCGAACCGGCCCTGGTCGACGAATGGGCCAATGATCGTTTCTCAGCGTTCTTCGGTGCCAGCGAATTGCGGCCGTTCGAGCCGCGTCCCGTGAACTGGCTCGATCATCAGTGGATTCCCGTCTGATCGTTTCACGGGATTGTCAAATCGTCTCACAAGGAAGCGAGTGATCATGTCGAAATCGTATCCCGTGCCAGGGCTGGGGCTCTTGTTTATCATCGGCCTCAGCGTGTTCATTGCATCGTGTGCTCCGTCACCGGCCTTTCCGTCGCCACCCAAGGAACAGAAGCGGTGTGTCGTGCTCGTTGGGGCAACTTGGTGCGTCCCCTGCCAGGGGGTCAAGGACAACGTGGTACCAGAGCTGGTGAAGCTTGGCCTCAGTGTCGCTGAGGCCAACAAACGATCCGCCGTCGACATTCACCTGGCCGACTATGACCACGATCAGGGGATTCTGAAGGAATGGGGCATCACGGCCGATCAAGTCCCGATGCTGGTCGCGTTTGAATCCGGAAAGCAAGTCGATCAGCGATGTGGCAGCCTGGGCGTTAACGATTTCCTTGCGTTGCTCGGTCGCACGGACCTGGGCAAACCTGCAAAGCCGGTCGAACCTCCCAAGCCAATCGTTCCAGCGGAACCGGTGGCAACCATCGTCAAGCCTGACGAGGCGGTACCAGCGACGAGCGCCTGGGATCAAATCACGGAGTTCATCGGCACTGACACCGCGACGGTGACAATTACGGTTCCGAATGGTCGCAAGATCAAGATCCCCGACGCCAGGGCAGCCGTCACGTTTCCGCTGACACTGACCGCTCACGTGAAGGTGGTCGGTGACTCGCTTCAGATCGATTTCGACAAGCCGTTGCTGAAAGCCGAGGCTACACGCTTGGGCATCCGCCTGGGAACCGAGATCCCCTCGGCGAATCTGACCAAGGACAAGTTCACGGCGAAAACCGCCTTGGGAATTCCGTTCGTCTGGCAATTGAAAACGCATCCATTCGGTTGCGATGAAAATGAAGGATCAAATTCCAGTTGCCCTTGATCGACTCATGTCGTGGCGTCTTGATGAGCGTCTTCCCGGTCGGGTTCGGGATGAACACAAAACTACTGATGGAACACGACCGCATCCCGAATCAAATGTGGCCCCTTTTTCCATACTTCGGTGGTTTGCTGATCGTTGTCGGAGTGATTGGATTTGTACTAATCCTCATGTCCGCCTTTGTCACTGTGCGACAATGGGCAAACAGCCACAATCGGAAGTCAAAGACGTAATTGCATCTCCGAAGAAGGGCATGATGTTCATCATCTGAGCAGGTGACGGGGACACGGCAAGTCAGCTACCGGGGCGGTTCGTCCATTGGTTCTTGAGATGAGCGAGCCGCAGTTCCATTTCGTCGTCCGACAGGGAATAGAGCGGGGATGGCTCGGTAATGCAGGTTGCATTTACAATCAGTTGTCCGAGCCGCCAATCAGGATTTGCGGTCCAAATCTCTCGAAGCTGACCTAACATTCGTTCAATCCTTTGAGGATCACGTTTAATCCACAGGGGATCTGACATTACTTGTACTCCGCCAAATTATTGATCATTCCCCGCAGTGGGGTGTTGTGCTCACCACATCAACAGATGACGCAGTGCGCATCAATTCTTGAAAGTGTGGCGACGCCTCTGACCACGTCAGACTGACTCGGTTTAGTATTCGTTCCTGGACGATGATCAGGAGGTCTCGAAAATGCAGAGTACAGGATTCGATCCGGTGATACCTAGCCTGAAAGCTTGTTGTTGTGTTGCTGCGGGAATCGACCAGAATTCGAAGAAAGCCACCGTGGTGGAACGGGCCGCGTCGATCGCTGATGCCTGGTACGAGTCCCATCCGATGCCGATGGGCTGTGCCAGGGCCGCAGAACGCCATCACAAGGCGTGCAGCTCGCACGTCAGCAACGAGATCCGGATGGGCTGCGGTGTGATCACCTGGCTGACGATCATCAGTTGCTTGCTCTCAATCTGCTACACGGTTTGGAGCTGGCGACGCCAGGCCGCAATCGATCGCGACGATAACCAGCGCAGCTAAGCCATGACTGGTGAAGGGATTCACCAATGCTCAATCGCTTGCGCTCGTTCGCCGCCAATAGTTTCGCGTCCTTTGCCCGTGGGATGGGTTACACCGAATCCATCATGGCCGCCCGCGTGCCTGGCGTGCCGAACACGCAGTCCCGCGTGGCGGTGAATGAACAGACCGCGCTTCGGTACGCGGCCGTCTACGCCTGCATTCGCTGCATCAGCGAAACCAAAGGCTCATTGCCGATGGAAGTCATCGAGACTTCGAAATCCGGCAAGGAAACCGTCACAAAGCTGCATCCCGTCGCGCAGCTCTTGCAGTACGAACCGTACGAAGACATGACGCCGATGGTCTGGTCCGAGACTCGCCAAGCCGACGTTCTGACCGGCGGGAACGGCTATTGCGAAATCGTCTTTGACAACGATGGCATGCCGATCGGCTTGATACCTCGGCACTGGTCGCTCGTGACGCCCCGACGTGATGACAATGGGCGTTTGGCTTACGACGTCCGCCAGTCGTCGGGCAGCTCCAATATCCGCACGCTCGATCGATCGCAGATGCTTCACGTGCCCGGATTCGGCAACGGGATCTTGGGTTGGTCACCGATTCGATTGCTCGCCGAGTCGATCGGCATCGGCCTGGCACAAGACAAGTTCGCGGCCGCTTACTTCGGCAATTCCGCGAAACCTTCGCTTGTGCTCGAATCACCTGGCACGCTCGGCGACGAAGTTTTCAACCGTTTGAAGCATGAAATCGAAGTCAACCACTCTGGCGACAACGCCCACCGTCCGTTGCTCCTGGAAGGTCTGACGGCCAAGCCGCTGTTGATCCCCGCGAACGAGGCCCAGCTCCTCGAATCCCGCGAATTTCAGGAAGAGGTCATTTGCCGGATCTTCCGCCTTCCGCCTCACATGATTGGCCTGCTCCGTCGTGCGACGTTCAGCAACATTGAGGCCCAGGACCTGAGCTACGAAAAGCACACGATGCGGCCCTGGCTCATTCGTGACGAACAGGAAATGAACCGCAAGTTGTTTCTTCGAAAGGAACGCGGCCGTTTCCACATCCGGCACAACGTCGACGATCTGCTCCGGGCCGACATCAAGACGCGGTACGACGCGTACAAAACTGCGATCCTCGGTGGATTCAAGACGCGTAATGAAGTCCGTGCGACTGAGCACTTGCCCTCAATGCCAGGCTGTGACGAACTGCTGTTGCCAGAAGCCATCTTCGGCAAGAGCAAGGGTAAGCAGAACTCGGGCGACGATCAGAAGTCCGCACGAACACGCCGCAAAACCGATCCTCGCTTGAAAGCGTTGATGTGCCAAACCGTCGCGGGCCTGATCGCTCGCGAAGCCACGCATGCCGAGCGGGCAGCCAGCAAGCCAGAACAGTTCCGCGAAGCGGTGACGTCACTTTACGCGAAACACGTGGAGCTGCTTTCCGAAAAGCTGTCTTGCGTGAAGGATGCACAACCAGCTCTGCGGTCGGCGAAAGCACACCGCGACGAGCTGCTCGCCCTGGCCGGTTCTCCCGCGCTGGCTGCCGACGTCGCATCGCTCACGGCGACGTGGTCGACCGAAACCGAATCGATTGCCAAGGCCCTCTTGGTTTAATCCCTCTTTCTGGAACGCAACATGGCTCCGACGATGCCTCAGCAAATCGAACGACGTCGCTTTAACCTGCCCGTCGAAATCCGCTCCGAGGGTGATAAGACGCCTGGCAAGATCAGCGGTTATTCAGCTCGCTATTTTGATCCCAGCGACCCGAACACGCAGTACAAGCTCTGGGAGGATTGTTTCGAACGCATTCAACCCGGTGCCTTCGATTCCGCGATCAGCCGTGGCGACGACGTGCGGTGTCTATTCAACCACAATCCGGATCTGATCCTTGGCCGGACCACATCCGGAACTTGCACCATCCGCGTCGACGCGAAGGGGCTTTGGTTCGAAGCTGATCTTCCGAACAGTCCTGCCGGACTCACTGTTGCGGAAGCAATTAATCGCAAGGATGTGACCGGTTGTTCGTTCTCGTTCGACGTCATCGCAGCCACTTGGCAAGAGGACGTCGTTGACGGTGAATCGATCTGGTATCGCATCATCACCGACGTGCGGCTGTACGACGTCGGTCCCGTGACGTTTCCCGCGTATGGTGCAACCGACTGCGATATGGCCAGCGCCCGCAGTTCGCTTGATCGCTTCCGATCCTCTCGCCCGATCCCGCACAGCGTGCGTAGCCGCCGT
>NZ_JH636434.1:3493267-3502577 GCF_000255655.1 Schlesneria paludicola DSM 18645
TGCCTTCGACCGTGGCGATCCGCGATCCAAGTTGGGTGGATCGGAAAGCCGCGTGTTTGATACGACCGCTGGCGCTGGTGGTGTTCCGACGATCTTGGACACCGGCCGCTTCATCGACTCGTTAAAGGCCCTGCCTGTTCTGGCTCAGCTCGGAGCAACGTTCCTCGGTGACCTGGTGGGGGGACTCGCAATCCCACGCCTGGCTTCGAACATCCAAACCTACTGGGTCGGTGAATCGACCGCCCCGACGCAGTCCAATCCGACCTTGGACCAGGTGACGCTTGCCGCGAAGACGCTCGGCGCTTACACGCTGATCACTCGCCGCATGCGACACCAGACCAGCCTCGACGTCGAGAACATGATCCGCCGAAACATGCTGTGGTTCATGGCCCTGGGGATCGACAACGGTGGTCTCAACGGGACTGGGTCGTCCAACCAGCCGACTGGCTTGATGGCGAACGGTGCGATCACTACCACGGCACTCGGCACCAACGGAACCGATCCCACTTGGGCGGCCGTCGTCGCGATGGAATCTGCCATCAACGATGCCAATGCGATGGCCCAGAACATGGGCTACCTGACCAGTCAGGTAGGCAAAGGCAAGATGAAGACGGTCACGAAAATCGCCGCCTCGCAGTATTCCGGCTTCCTTTGGGAAGCGGACAACACCATCAACGGCTACCAGGCGAAGTCGTCCACCTTGATCAGCAAGACGTTGACCAAGGGATCTGGAACGAACCTGACCGCGATGCTGTTCGGGAACTGGGCCAGTCTGATGATCGGTATGTGGGGCGGAATCGACATCATCGTCGACCCCTACAGCAATTCCACGGCTGGCGACCTGAAAGTCACGATGCTGCAGGACGCGGACATCGCCGTGCAGCATCCAGAATCGTTTAACAAGATCGTGGACATGGTCCGCATCTAAGCTACACCCCGCGAAGAGGGAGCTGGTTTCGGTTCGCCGGGCCAGCTCCCTCGCAATGTTCCGTTTCTCATCCTTCCTGTGATCGCTGGAGCGCCCTGCAATGTTCCGAATCAAGTTCGTCGTTCCCTTTATCGTCCTCAATCAACGTGTCCATTCGATCGGAGATGTCGTGGAAGTGGATGAAGATCAGTGCAAACGATTGGTCAAAACCGAAAAAGTGGCTGTGGAAACGGACGACGAATTGACCGTGTTTCCGGAACCGTCCGAAGCCGCTGTCGATGAACCTCCCAAGAGTCCGGACGGCGGGCAGGGCGGAGCAGAAAAGGCAACGAAGGGCGGCGGTTCGAACCGCCGGTAATCTCGCCGGATCTGACGATGCAGGCCTCAAGGATTGATCGATGTCGACGACAGAACCTGTAGCACTAGCGACGCTCAAACAGCACCTGCGGTTGAATCACAGCCATCAAGACGCGCTGCTCAACTCGCTGATTTCCGTCGCACGCGAACAGGTCGAAGCCGACACCTGGCGATCGCTGATTCCGATCAGCGGTCGTTCGATCACCCGCCGGGGTTTCCCGATGGGTGACGAGGCCCTGTATCTGCCCAAGCCGCCACTGCGAGCAATCACGTCCGTCAGCTACGTCGACTCGACGGGCACAACGCAGACCTTCACCACGTTCCGGGTCGACATCTCGCACGAGCCAGGCTCGATCGAGCCGAACTACCCGATGGTCTGGCCGGTCTCACAAGACGGTCCGGCCAGCGTCACGATCGTTTACGATTGCGGCTATGCCGACGCCGCGTCTGTCCCCGCTTCGCTGAAGCATGCAATCTTGTTGATCGCCGCTCAGCTCTACGAGAACTCGGAACCAGTCGAGATCAAAGGCGACACGACGCTCGATCGACTCTGCCGACCGTACCGCGTGAGAAAAGCGGCCATGCTCGAATCGATCTGGACCGCGAAGCCGATCCATCCCAAGTTCCCTGGTGGGTTTGGCCTGTGGTCCGGCGCTCCATTAGGAGTGCGATAATGCCCGCTTCGAAGCGCCGCGATCCGATCGTCGTCCAACGCCTCAAGCAGGATGCCACGCCCAACGTCCTGGGCGAGATGGCGGTCGAGTCCCCCGACAACTGGGAAACCTACCTGGTCGGCTTCGCGGAAGTCATTTTCAAAGGCCAGCGGGAATTTACTCGAGCTGGCATCGTCGACGCTGACGTGTCCCACCTGGTTCGGCTGCCATTCAGCTCCGAAGCCCTGGCGATCACCAGCGAAATGCGGCTGCTCCTGGAAGTGACCGGCGAGCTGCTCCACATTGAAGCCGCCTACCGCCGCGATGCATCAAACCGCGAAGTCGAAATGCTCTGCAGGCACTGACGGACATGGCCACACGCATTCTCACGGGTATCGCGTCGATCGATCGCAAGTTGGCCAGCCTGGCAACCCGCGAATCAAACAAGGTCGCTCGCTCCGCCGTCAATGCGGGCCTGGCCGACCTGGCAAAATCCATTCGTCGCGAGATCGATTCCGAACCGATCAGCCCCGCTCTAAAAAAGGCATTGAAGGCCACGGTCGGAAAGCGTCTTGAAACGAAAACCAATGCCCAATTTGGGGCCATGGCGAAGGCCGGTTTCGGTGTCGGAAAAAACACCAGGGCGAGGGCCGCCAGGGCCGCAAAACGCAAAGCAGGACGCGGTGCTCGCAAAGGCGTCGGGATCTCGGCCAACAACGTCCACTGGTTCGCCCTGGGCACCGCCCAGAGGTACACGAAATCCCCGCGTCGCTACGTCGGTGGCATTTCTCCCGTCAGGGCCGTCCGCCGCGCCGGAGCCTCGGCCGCGAACATCCGCACCGCGATCGAGCGGAAAGCTCGCCAGCGGATGGAAGAGGTCATTCGAGCCATGGGCAAGTGACCGCGCAGCAAAACCACGTCTTGCGTGTAACTCGATTCTCTCTCCCGGATGAAGTGCGATGTCGTTCACACCTCAATTGATCGAAGAAAGTGGGGCATACGAGGTCAGCAGTGAAGGCCGTTTGATCAAGACGTACAAACGGAAATATCGCTGTAGCAATACGGGCGGCTTTTTGACGCTGGATGAGGCCGTCATTGCTCTTGGCATCATTCCAGGGACACCGCATCCGCATTATCCGAATGCCCTCGCTCGCAAGATCACGAACGAGCGGCTGTTCCACCAAGATCCCTACTACGATTGGGAGATCGGGATCGACTATACGACAGACATGCCGAAGTTTGCCGAGAATCCGATGGAACGGCCGGTCAAACGTCGCGTGTTCACCACCGAGACGCAGCGAAGCATTTTCAAAGACCGCAATGGCACTTTGATTCTCGACTCCGCTGGCTGTCCATTCGACGGTGGGGTTCAGGTCAATCACCACCAGCCCACGATCGTATGGCAACGCAATGAATCCGACGACACGTTCGATTTGAGTCGATTCTTATCACTCAGTGGATCAGTGAACTCCGACTCGTTTGCTGGCTGCGATCCTGAAACGCTGTTGCTGGTGGCAACGAGTGACGAGACGTTCGAGAACACTTACCACTATTGGTCCTCCACCTACACGATTATTTACAACGATTTGGGGTGGCAGCCTCAGCCAGTGAACGCAGGACTGTGGCAACGAGATGGATCGAATCTCACTCGTATCATGTTAGACGGCGAGCCTGCACAAGACCCTCAGCCACTTTATGCCTCGTCTGGAAAAGTGATCCCGCTCTCGGGACGACCTGCCGACTGCAATTTCATCAAAGTCGACCATGCCAGGAAGATTGCCTTTTCCGGTCTCGCGTTGCCAATTTGAGGAGAGACGCGAATGTCCGAAGAAACCTTCCTGATGTCGAAACCTTTTCTCGAAGTGTTGAAACAGGTCATTCGCCGCGTCATGGCGGAAATGTCCAACACGTCTGCGGATCGTCGCCGAGTCTTTGAACCTGGTGCGGAGTGGCAGGGCGTGACCACATCAGCGCTCGCAGCTCCGGCATCACTGTCCGCCGCCTGGTTGACACCGCCGACTTGCACGTTTCAGCCGTACCGGATCGATCCCACCAGTACGTCGACACCAAAAGCAATGATCGCGAGCACTACGGATGGACCGTTCACGATCGTCAATCGGGACAAGACGCTCACCGTTCCTTCTGGCACGTACGTGCGTGTTACACGGATCGATGGCGATTGGATGATCACCTGGGCCGCTTGTTAAAGGAACTGACATGGCGAATGAAGCCACTGTGACCGCGAATCTCAAAGTCGTGAAGGGGAAGCTGCAATACCAGAGCCAACCGACCTCGTATCAAGCGGACATTTCTGTTGCGAATGGGCCTTCGCCCGGTGCGGTGACAGTCACGACCGGCGCGGGCGTCGACATCAACTTGAGTCAGCTCGCCACGCCAGCGCTGACGAGGGTTGCCAATCTTGACTCCACGAACTTCGTTTCGATCGGACTCAAGATCGGGGGGACCTATTACCCGTTCATGGAACTGAAGCCGGGCGAATCGCAGGTCATTCGTCTGTCCCGCACCGTGCTGGCGGCGGCCACGGTGCATGCCGTGGCGAACGTGGCCAGTTGTGTGATCCTGTTCGATAGTTTTGATTCGTAGGATTGAACGCAAATGCCCGCACGCACTGGATGCTGTTGCAAGAACCCCGCGACACTATACAAGGTCGACGCCTCGGGCAACGTCCTGTGGACGGCGAACTACTATGAGGACTTTGGATCATTCACCCCGACGAATGGGGTTGCGGTGTACTCGCCCCAGTACGGTGCGGGCATCGGTGATCAAGATGACAATGGTTACGTTTATCAAGTAGGCGGCCCGTCCATTCCGGTCGATCCCAACTTGGCAAACACACAGCCGCCCGTCGATGTCTTGAGGCAGTACGATTCCAATGGTGTGAAACAATGGGGGTGGTCTGCCGAGCCGACAGGCTGGTCATATCTGGGAACACGTCAATTGCCCAGAATCCCCGCCCATCGTGTCAGTGGTAATGGCACGAGCATTTGCTACTTCACGACGCGGCCAGGCTATTTCGGTCGGTTCTTGTACGGTGTCAGCAGCTCCGGTTCGACGATTTGGAATTATGCCTTGCCTTTAACGACGGATTGGAGGCTCGATGAAGTTGGCACGAACTACGCGATTGTCACCGCGATTTCAGCACCCACGTACGGTGACATGCCTCGGATCATCGACGTCACGACAGGGGCTACGATTTACGATGCCTACGTCCCACCTTACGTGCTCGGCACTGCGGTCGCACGGACGGTGGCAACCGTCGACCGGGCCGACAACGTGTTTATGGCCTACACGTACACATACCTGGAACAGGACAAGGGATCGGCTGCAGTGTCCAAGCTCGATGTCCCGGCGAGTGTGATCGCGGGGACACCGCTTTTGGGTTGGACAACCAATTGCTTGTACATCCGGGTGATCAACCAAATTCAAACGGATGGGAACTACGTCGCAGTTGGTGGTTACCGATTCTTGACGGGCACGAATCTTTCATATTCGGACACTCTCTATTTCACCGAGATTTTCGACGCGTCAACCGGTGCCAGGGTCGCAACGCTACTTCGAGGGGGGACGCTCAATGGTGGGGCTGGCCTAATCCCTCGTCACGGGCTTTTGGATCAAATCAAGATCGGTAACAACTGGATCACTTACAGCAACGAAGCCTGGAAGCTCAACATCGGTGGCACGCCTGTCGAGAGGCCGTTCAAGATCTGGAGCACCTCGACGACTGCCTACACGACTGGATGCGGACGGATCTCATCGGGTGGCGACTCGTGTTGGGGCTCTACCGTGCCGATGTGCTCGAACAGCTTCAATGATTCGCCGAGTGGTTGCACTGGTGGTGCAACATACACATCGGCGTCCGATGGAATGGGCGGGTTCGTGTGGGTGGCTCCGGCAAATCCCTGTTCACCTGGATGCTTCTTGCCTCAACCCGTTGGAGCTCCGACTTCGCTATCGGACACATTCACCACCAACTGCGTCACGGGTATCAGCTGCGGCGGCCATCAGCATTTCGTGGACATCTACGACAACTCGTCTTCCCGTCCGCCTGGTTCTCCCACGAACACCTACACGCAATGGGCTGTCAGTGGTGCGGTCGTTGGAAATTGTTCAAGCCCCTGCGTCCGGCCACCCGTACCGTCGATGCGTCCAATGATTATCCCCGGCGGAACTCCGGGGCTTCAATCGATTGATGTGGAGTGCATGTAATGTTCTGTGCGAATCGTGGTGACCTCATCGGTACCTACAACGTCAGCGGGAAAGTGTTCGACTCGTTCAACTGTCTCAAGCACCGTAAGCCATGTGCCGAGAACGACAACCCGCTGAAGATCCTGGCCTGCTCACAGTGCGATGACCTCGACTTCTCAACGTCATGGATCAATTGCCCGAACCGAGGTGAACCGGTCGGAGTGATCGACGCACCTGGCTGCGGTTGTGATCGGACCGTGTACGCATGCAGTGAGAAGGGCCGTTGCCTCAAACGCCTTCCGCTCGCCAGGACGGCCGCATCACTCGGCAGCCAATTGGACGGAGTCACGATTTGCAAATCCTGCGAATTCTTTCCGAAGGAACCCCATGCTTGAACGAGCCCTCAGAACGTTTCTGTTGATGAAGCAACCCGTGTTCAACTCGGTCGGTGGCCGCGTCCACGTGGGCGACTTCGTGCCGCTTACAGACAAGGACTTGCCCGCGATCGGGATTGAAGCCGATCCCCAAGACCGCGAACGGCAGATCGATGGTCAAGAATCGCCGCTGCAGTTCCAGCAATTTGACATCGTTATCAAAGCGCTGGAGTTTGCGAAGTCGATCCAGATTGGCAACCTGGTCGCGTCCGCGTTTCGGGCAATTCCGTTCGGCGCCACGATTTTCACAGCGCCGGGAACCGTTCTGATTCAAGCGGGAGATCCGACAATCGTCGGACACGGAACCGGTTGGACCAATGACCTGATTGGCCAGGAAATTCATTTGCGGGACGGAAACGGCATGCTGGTCTATTCCGGCACAGTCACCGGCAGGACTTCCGCCACGGCCCTGACCGTCTCACCAGCTCCTGCCGTGTCGCAGACGCCCCTCTTGTGGGATCTGCCCGGCGCATCGCTCGCGGTGCAAATAGTACAGGTCGACATTCTTGGGAGCTGGAACGACAAGGAAGAGGATCACGGGCACAGCCTGGCTGTGAAACCGCGTGTGGTCAAGATCCAAATCGGCTGGCTCGAAGACACGTCGACGATCTAAGTTCAGTTCGTGGAGAGGCAGGCAATGGCACAATACCGATCGAAGGGCACGCTGTGGCAAATGACGATCGCCACAGTTCTCACCACGATTGCCCAGGCGACTGCGATCACGCCGCCTGGCTGGAAATCGCAGTCGTATGATTCCAGCTACTTCGACCAGTCTGGAAACGGCAAATCGAAGGAAATGAACGGCTGGGTCGAAGGTTCAGACTTCGGTGCAACTTTGTGGTGGGACCCGGCGCTCGCGACTCATATCGCTCTGCTCGGCATCGTTACGACGCCAATTAAGAACCCAATGGCGATTGTGCTGCCGTCGACTCCGATCTTCGGCAGCGTGACACCGGCCCCCTCAAAGACAATCTCGTTCACGTCTGCCGGAATCGAGCTGACTCCGAAAATCGACATGGACAAGGGTGTCAGCCTCGACGTCAAAGGCGACATCGACGGCCTGCCCACCGTGACGTAATCGCCCGGCGATCGCCGATTGTTCTTCCACACTTTTTTCGATGGATCGAAATATGAAGTGCCGCTTGCTTCGTGACGAATTGATCACCAACCCCGAATTGAAGGGATGGGAAGATCTGAGAGCCCTGGTAGATCAATTCCATGCCGGTGAGATCACTGCCGCTGAGTTCGACGCCAAACGCCAGGTGACGGCACCGGCGGGCACCGTGATCGAGCACAAAGACGCCTGGTTGCTGGTCGCGATGGGCCGAGCCGAGCCCGTTGACCAGGCTTGCGCCGAACGCGCGAATCGCGTCATGCCTGGCAGTGCCAGCCTCGACGTCAAAATCGTCGCAGCCGCTGAAGCGAGTGATCAGTTGGAACTCGCCCAGATGACCGGTAACCCACAGTTCGATGCCAGCCCTGGTCAAATCGAGGCGTTGAAAGCCGACCGCGAAAAGAAGCTCGCGATCGCACCGTAAGGATACCTGGTCGATCAGTCGTTTCGTTCCCCCATGCTTGAAAGTCGATCATGGCCGCGTCCAGTTTTGCAGAAATGAAAGCCGCCGGTAAACGTCGTGTGGTCCCGTTCACCGGACTCGAAGAATTCGGGCTGACTTTGTTCTGCTGTTCGATGACAGAACAAGAATCGGCGAATCAAGAGGCCGCCGCTTGGAAGCCAGGCACGATCGACATCGATCCGCATCGGCTAAAGAGTGCCCGTCGAAAGCTGCTCGCGTTGACCGTCAGCGACGAGGAGGGCAATCGACTGCTGACCGAAGACCAGGCTGCGGAACTCGACAGTGTTCTGGCTGGCATCCTGTACGAGCAGGCCAGCGCCCATACCTCCCTGAGGGCACGTTCAAAAAACTTGCCGCCCGCGAGCGGAGAGCAGACGCCTACCGACTCGCGGTCATCTGCGGACGTCCCGACGTCGATCAGCTCCTCGACGAACTGACGACCGAGCAGTTCGCGGAATGGCGTGAGTACTTCGCCCTTGAACCGACTCGGGCCATTGATCGCGATCGCCCGTTGGCCACGATCTTGGCGGCGATCGCCGGGGCCTGCGGCAAAGAGCTGGATATCGACACCGCGCTCCGGACCTGGGGGCATCACATCCCCGAACCGCCTTTCGATCCTGATGCGAACGCGGCTGCCATCCTCGCCGGATTCGGCGGGTAGAAAAAAAGGGCACAAGTACGAATGACACTGACATCCGTGGGAAGACAACCTTGCCCTCGAACGGCAAGATGATTTGTGCAAGAATCATCGTGTTAAGGATGTGTGAGCACGCCAAATAGATCGTCCAACAACTTCTCGAATTGGTGATCGAAATAAACATGAAAAATCACTTTGTCAAACTGATTTCATATTGGTCCGTCGACGAAGCGAACCTCGCGAAGCTGCATTTAAAAAGTGAAGGAATTGAAGCGGAACTTGAAGGCGAGACGGTGGCGAGCGTGGCTTGGATAAATGCCAATGCCATTGGCGGTGTGAAACTACTCGTTAAGGATTTTGATGTAGAGCGTGCCCGAAAGATTCTGCGACTCAATTCAGAGATGCACGCCTCGGTTCAACATCAATCTGAACTATCGAACGCGATTCCTGCTGATGATGCCAGCGGACGTACTGAACTCACTGATGAAGGTGACGAAGCTTCTCTCACGCCAACGGCG
>NZ_JH636435.1:305915-309392 GCF_000255655.1 Schlesneria paludicola DSM 18645
TGTTTGCCGTTACGTCGAGCGGAATGCTGTTCGAGCCGGGCTAGTCAAGCAGGCGGAGGACTGGAGATGGGGTTCACTTTGGCGATGGATGCAACCGGCTGACCCCGATCCGGCATTGTTGTCGCCGTGGCCAATCCCTCGGTCACCCAATTGGGTCCATCGGGTCAACGAGCCTTTGACGGAGCAGGAACTTTCTGCCATCCGCAAATCCGCTCAGAAAGGCTGCCCACACGGATCGCTCGAATGGATCGAACAGGCCGCCGCACGGCTGGGTTTGGCCTCGACGCTCAGAAATCGAGGTCGCCAAAGAATCCACTTTCCAGAAATCGACGACCAAAACACCAACATTGAGTCCTGACCCCTTTGAGTTGCCCTTTTTGAGTATTGTTGAGTACGCAGTGTTTGTCATTCGTTCTGCCAGTTGGCTTATCCGCCGAGTCCTTGCCAGACTCAATGGTGGGGCGCTTATGGCTGCAATGACTCTGGTTAAATTCTCATTGAGGGCCTTTTGGCAATATCGATTCATGGCCATCAGATGACGCCTCATGCCTCAATTGAGTATTGCGTCGCTCTTGACGTGTTTCGGAGAGTTCAATTTGTCGCATCAATGTAACGCAAAAGACCGCGTTACCCAAGACAATTAACAAGATGCCCGGCGAGGCGGCGGCGAGCTTTACAGTCGCCGTTCCCGCAGACGCGTCGACTTTGAAATCACTTGTTACGCCGATCATTGCCAGTAATACACCGAGAAATAATTGGACAATCCCAAACATGCAGCCAAGACTCAGAAAGGTGAGCTTCGCATCTACGACTTTGTCGATAGAGGCGGAAAAGCAAAATGGAACAACAAGTGCAACAATCAGCCAAATTCCTAAAAGCGGAAAACCAAATTTGAGCGAGACGAAAAAGATATGTGTCAGCCGTTGCACCGAAAGTTTTCTTTGTATTTCGTCGGCTTCCGTCAATTCGCTACGGGACATATCCAATCTCCTGAACTGGAATTGAAAAACTGCAGTTTTCCATGGTCTGTTGATTGGGGAGTCGGAACCAACGGTCCACTTTCAGGCAAGGCACACGGGGCTGAAAAAGAAACAGTGGTAATGATTACGGTCCCGGAAGCATCTGGATTCGCCTCGACGAGCTCTGGCTTTAACCACTTAGTGCTGACGCGAGTATTGGTTCTGTCCCAAAGGATTATTGCGTAACGGCGCCTAAACTGTCTGCCGAGCGGCAGCGACGCAGCTTTATACGGAATGAACAAGCTAACGTGTCTAATTGTACTTTCGTTCGTTGCCGAGAATTTAACGAAATCACGAACACCCCCATCATGTGCAGAGGTATAAGCTTCACCGAGTGCATCATTCGATGGTCTCACAGGCACAAAAGCATCTTGCGAATTGTCGCCCTGGGTGTCATCGGAGTAATAGAGATGCACGGAAACATAAATGTCACCAATTCCAGCAGGCTGACGGACCTTGACATACATTAGGTCTCCCAACTGAAAGTCATCAGCCACAATCTTAGATCGGCTCATCGTCCCGGTTGCCAGCATTCCAGTCGAAGTCAACTCCTGAGCACCAGCCAAACGAGTGAAGGCTACAAGCATCACAGCAATTTCAGCAATGATCGCTTTCATAGTTGAGTCGCTTTCCGGTTGAATACCTGTTGAGAACAAAAACAGAACTGCAAGATATCATTTTCGTATCTGAAGACAACCAAGCCTCGGGAGTGTTCACACGAACTAACGATGAAGTCGTTCGCGGCGATAGGCGTGCGTAAACTCGCTCAAATCTTCCGTCGTACGTTTAGCGTAACGAACGGAAGATTTGAGCACGGCATCGAGATTCGCTCCACGAGCCCAATTTTCCAACTCCCCTTGGCGATCGAAAGTTCCGAATTTCGCCCCACGCAATTGAGACCAGCCAACCACTCGACCTATCACTTTAAGGGCTGCACTTAGTCTGGTTGGTTTTTCTCGGAAACAGTCGATCTGGCACCTGTTTTCGTCCGGAACCATCTCGCGAACTCGAAAGGATTTGCTTTGAAATTCCGCGAAGTCCAAGCCGACTGTGTTTTCCCCCTGAATTTGTCGCTGTGCGATAACAATTCGCTCGGCTTCAGTTGAATAGTACGCAGCCTGTTTTGAGGCGTCAGATATCGGGGATTGCACGGCAAGCTTGATATCCAGAAGTCGCTTGCCCTTTTTTGCCTGGGTTGCGATCAGTGCAACATATCTTTCGTTTCCGACGCTTCCAATTCCCGCGATTCTGCCCGTTACGTCCAATGCGCAGTAACCTCCCAAGTCCTTCTTGCTCTGCAAATAATCTTGCACATCGCTTTTAATTCTTGCTGCGAGCCACTCGAACAGCGCGGGTCGCAGCCGCTTGTCACGACGGATCTTGTTCCCTCTCCGATTTGTGAGTCCGGCGATCATTCGCTTGTGGGATTCGAATCTATGAGAACCGAGTACGCGGCCGATCAGATTTTTTCCGTCCTCATTATCAACACGTCCGATTTTGTTCGAATGTTGACTCTCGACGATCGTTGCACGGTACTCATCCAAAAAGATTAAAACCAAGCCTGCGGCATCGACCGGAGAGAGCTTCCAATCGACGGCCGCAAGAAGGATGCTCGACGCACAGCGAACGATATCCATACTGCATGCAGCAATCGAAGCATCGTCGAAGTCGTTGATTCCGAAGCACCAGTTTCCGTTCTCGGTTCTAAATGCTCCGAAGTTTTCGACATGTAAATCGCCACAAATCAGAATTGATGGCCCTGGGGCCGGCGGAGACAGATCGGACCAGATATCAACAAACAGATGGTTTGTCCCACGGAAGAACGCGAACGGACTGACGCTCATTCGGTCGAACTTCACTTTCAATAGAGAGGGATCTCGATCCGAATTGAATTTGATAATCTTGCCAAATACTGACATATTTCACCCGAAGCGAAATCCGGAGCTTTGTTCTTGAGCCCTTTATGAGCGAATTCATAAGTATTGTTGGATATCGGCGATTCCAACTGAAGGTAAAAAGTCCGCGTCCTGGCAAATCTTCATCGCATGCGATTTGGTAATTGCTTTTCGAGCCGATGCAGAGATGCTCGTGTCACCGTCTCCGGCAACCCATGCGCTTTGCCACAGGACAGCAAGCATGTGGACGCCATCTTTCATACATTCAATTGTTCCATCGCCGAATTCGTTCCAAATGTCTTCGGACAGCTGCTTCGGCTTTGCATCGCTGTTGATATAAAAATCGACGATCTTCCTGGGAGGAATTCGGTTAAAGACCGTTCTCATCATGGTGATTGTCAATTGAGCCGCTTCGAATCCTGATTTAATCAATTCAGTTTTCTTGACTGCACTCACCTTGCCGAGCTCCCTCAGAATCTTAACTCGATTTGAATTCACCATGCCGTCTTCGGGGAAACCAAAGGGGTCAGGACTCATTGAATTCTGTTTGACGGGCTGTTATC
>NZ_JH636435.1:912208-1064524 GCF_000255655.1 Schlesneria paludicola DSM 18645
ACACGGACGAAGCGACCGTTCGCATCCACCGGCGTTCCACGTGTGATTCCGCTCCCTCAACCGTGCGGCTGCCAAAAACACAGTCTCGGCGACCCGCGTCAATGACCGCAAAGGCAGACTTCAGCGCCGCCAAATCATATGGAAGATCCGCGTCTGTAAACGCCACGACGCGCCCGCGAGCGGCCAGCATCCCGGTACGGACGGCAGATCCCTTTCCGCCATTGACCTTTCGAATGGTCGAGAACCGTCGCCCATAGGCGTCCGCTAATGTCGCGGTGGCATCACGGCTGCCATCATCGACGACAAGGACTCGGTAGTTAATCCCCCAAGAATCTAGTTGCTCTTTGGTGTCAGCAAGCGTCTTGGGCAGACGTGACTCTTCGTTATAGGCTGGTATCACGAGCGTCAGATCATGGTCGGCGACATCGACGTCGATCGATCGAACATTGGGAATTACGATTTTCTGGCGTCCTGCCAAACTCATATCGGTGCGCTCCTCGCCCGTCTGGAAGTCATTATCGAGCCGGCGCTCGCTAAACCTGCTTCACCTGAAAACGTAATCGATCCCTCAATGCGCGTCTATTCCGAGTTTCATTGCGTAACCCTTCACGGGTAAATGATTTCAATTCCGCAGCTGACATTATTGTAAAGTAGCCATCGGCACGACCATTTCCAACGGTATCACCAATGGAAGGGGAATCGCGACGTCGAATGAGCGGGAATATTTTGTTCGTGATCCCAAAATCGCCTCCAATCCTCCCACGACACATCATGTAGTCGGAACACCAACGCCGTAATCGGCAGTGGATTGAGTCCGCAGGCGCGCGCCAAAAAGCGGGGACGTGGATGCGTCACGGGGACTTCGTCGAGCGGATAATGGATTTCGGATTCATACGATCCATTGGGCCAGATCACAAGCCCAGACGGTGCGATGTCATACGGATGATGAAATCCATTTGGACGATTCGACTTGTCCGACTTCGGAGGCGCCATTTTCGAGAGTTCACCTTCGATTTGCTCCCGCACCAGGTCAACGGCTGCCAACTTGTATAGGCCGGTCACCGCCACCTTGAAGACATCGGCTTCGTCCGGCTCGATCTGATCCAGCCATCCCGCCTGACGAACGACTCCGATCAACCATCCGGCTTGCTCCGAAAACTCCAGCTGCGCCGCCTGCGAGAATCGTGTCGTTTCCTTGATTTCGATCAGAACGCGATTGGTCGTCAACTCAACCTGGGTGATGGTGAAGCAGAAATCGCGGAACGTTCGACTTTCGCTCAGCAGCGCAATCAACTCTCGCTCAAAGAAGTGCCGCACCGCGGCAGACTCGTGCTGCAATCGAGACACAAATTTGGAGACGTTATTCTCTGCGGACGCCCGCGCGTCGCGTCGCGATGCGCGGCGTTGTTTGGCAAACAGACGCGGAATCGTCCCCGAATGAAATCCAGGGCGCAGCAATCGCAAGAGCGTCTCGCCGTGCTCGCCAATCAAAACCGGTTTCAGCTTCGGTGAGCGATTGGCCTTGTAGAGCTTCCAATTCTCTTTCAATTCCCAGGCCAGGAATCCGAAGACGCCGGGAACGCTGGTCAGGATTAGCAGGGTGATTGTCGAGGCGGTCGGCTTGTCGAAGAATTTTTCAAGTACCGTGAAAATCGGATACGTCAATGTCGTCAGAACCAATTTGTGCGACACGGTCACGACGGGGAAATGCTTGATCGGATTGACCTGCGGCTCAATCAACAGTGTCACGCAGAACCGGACGACACCATGGATGAACGACCAGACAAGTCCGATGACCGCTTTCACCCCCAATGTCAGATTGGATTCACCGCTGCGAAATCGAAGCCATTCATCGACCGCGTACAACACGCGCTCCAGCCCATCCATCAGGGCGTGGAAGATATCGATAATCAGGGTGAATAACCCCATCAGCAGATGAACTCGAATGCGATACCACGTTCGCGCGAAAAACTCGCGTGCCAGCTCTTCGGTGTCGCGGCCAACCCGCGAGTTGAGCACCAGAAACGAGAAGAGGAAGATCGCCAAACCCCACCAGCGGTTCAGATTGTCATAGAGGCCAAACCAGGGTAGCGCCCACCAGAACACGAACGTGGCGACGAGTGGTGCGAGCACAAACCGACGCATCAGCATCATCGGAAAGCTTTTTAAGATGCGGTCCACCCACCACAAGCGGAAAATGGCGCGGGGAATATCAACGACCGCCACCCGCAGCACAGTCCAACCCGTCTTGAGCAGGCCGATCACGCGACGCCGAAATCCCGGAAAATGCAATAACGAGAAGATCACCAGCCCCAGCAGGAACATCGCCTGATGACTGTAGATGATGTCAACATGCTTGTGGGCATGCGTCACGGCATGCAGGTCATGTATGACCGGCTCTTGCACGACCGGGACGTCAGGAACCATTTCATCGACGGCCACAGGATCGACAACCGGATCGTGATGGGAAAAGGCCTGCTCTGCGAGTACCGCTTCTGGTGACGGGTTGACGTCGGCAGCGTGCGGCTTGGCGGGATGAAGGAAAGGCAAATGCTCAGCAGCCACTTCAATCGTTTTGAGCAGCAGAAACGACAGCCCGAAGGGCAGTGCAATGTATCGCACCAGAAACCGGCCCCAGGGAAGCCCGAATGCCAGCGATGTCGCTTTCTGGAGCCACCGCAAATAAAAGGGGCCGCGCGGATAGACGCCGTCGAGCTTCGCCGCCATCAGACGGTCGGCCCTCAACAGCGGATCTCCCGAAAGAAGTTCGTCGAAACCATTCAGATCGGCCATCTTCAACTGGTTTCGCGAAACCGTGTCGCGCAGACTTCCCAGAGTGATGAACCCCCGATGGACGACCCCATCCGCCAGTTCATGGACCATTTTCTTTAATGAAACGCGTTCCACAACGCTCGATGGAGCGAACCCAGCCGCATGCAACGCTCGTTCGATCAAAGGCTCGAGGCGCACTCGAAGAATATGTTCGGCCGCATCGGCGGCGGCGTGCAGCAGCCCGTTCAGTTCCTGACGGCCCGCCGGATCAATGTCGACATTGGGCACTCGCAACGAGGCCGCGCGCAGATGTTTTGACATCAGCACGACACGTTGATTCGAAAGCGGACGTTTGAGCGGCGTCTTACCCAGGCTCAGACACCATCGCAGCAGATCAACCTTGTAGATTTCATGCTCGTGGTCGAAACAGACGTTCTGCAGGTCATAAAGCAGACGCGCATTGGCATTCCAGAATCCACGTCGAGCTCCCGGCAGTAATTTCTCGAACATCGTGAGCCAGGGACGCGCGGCATCGTCGCTCATCTCCAATGCCGCTTGCAGTCGGCCGACAATCCGCTGAATTTCACCTTCCAAACGCTCCCTGGCAACTGAGATCAGTGCCTCGGGCGCGACCTCACACGCGGTCTGAAGTGCAATCGCCGCCCGTGCGTTATTCCCTTTCGCACTTAGCCGGTCGGCTCGTCGCACCAGGCTACCGTATTGCCGGGCAGAGCGGCGACGCGGCGCGATGACAGGCGCCGCCGCCAGCTTGCTCAGGTCCAGCGAGGGATTCGAAGCGCCAGGACCGGAAACGTCATCCGCCTGCAAGTCGCTGGGACGCGTTGCTTCTAATAACGTGATGGCGTCACAATCGGGTCCAATGACCTCGAGTACATTGTCCGATGACGCCAGTGAAGGAAAATAAATGGGCAGCAACTGTGGCGAAAATGCTTGAAATTCGTGATAGACGGCTACGAACTCGGCGTAAACATTTCGGTCATCATCCGGGCGCAACAGCATTTGCTCGGCCCGCAACACTCCACGAATCTCGTCGAAGGTGATCTGCCCCAGTTGATCAATTCGATATCGCAACTCGGCAGACGACATCTGGTCAGGACGAGTCCGCTCGCCCATCGAAAAATCGATACGCGCGTGAAACATCAATTGCCAGTAGTACCGCTGAAGTTCCTGACGAGTCATTGTCGCCAGTTCATCGTCTTCCGGCTGTGCGACCAGGATGAGTTGATCTGGAAGCCTGGTATTCGTATCAACCCCAAGTTCGTCCAGAGCGACGACCCAGAGGAGGCGGTCGCGGGCAATGACACAGCACTTGCGGTGCGGTGGCGGCTGCCAGGGGCTCGTGATATCCAGTTCGTTTTGCAGCACGCGTCGGACAACGCGCGGCATCACAAAGAACACCCCGACTTGCTGTTCACGCAGCCCCCGTGCAACGTCGATCGCCATTTGTTGCGAGGCGGGAACTTGGGGGGTATTGGTAGGCATTGACATGTGAGTGTGATCGTTCGATACAGGCTCTCTTCCAGACCGTATTCGCGAAGGGTGCGTCGCAGACTACAGCCTGAACGATGATTGGGCAAGCCGACTGTGCACGATGTACAGCACTTCAGCCTGAGTAACGAAAAGAACTCGATGCTGGATGACTCATCGAACGATTTTCTCGACACTCAAAACGCAAAAGCGTGCGTTCCCGAAATTACGCCACGTTCGGAATGCTCGCATCCGTGGTTCATGGAGACAATTCTCGAATCGCCACCGACGGATTAGATCTTGTCGTCGAAGCATGACCTGACGAACTGCAACAAACGAGAAAAGAGTTATCCGAGAGCATTATTCCGGATACATATTCATGGCGCGGTTCCATTTGGTCACCGCCTGTCGGCAGGCATCACGATCTGCGGGCAGTTCGAGCGGACGGCCTCGTCCATCCATGACAAGTCCGACAACTCCACCATGCACCGTCGCGGTCCGCGGCTTGCCGAGCCCTGAGCCGACGTCAAATCCTCGAGCCGGCTCCAGATGAATCTCGGCCGATTCCCCGACACCTAACGGAATTCGATTCACGTCACCGCAAATCAGGTCACCAGACTCGTATCGGGAATCTGTAAACCGATACCGGCAAATTGACTCGCCAACCTTAGCCTTCCCAGCGGGGGCAATGCAGGTCCCAAGATAGACCAGGCAGTCTCGTTCAAAGACTTCCATCGCAGCGCGCGGATGAACCGAGGCGAGCACCCCAAGATGCGGCATCATAAAGATGCTGTCTTTTGCGAGCCGTGTGATCCCTTCGGGTTCGAACGAATCAATCAGCATCATGACGGTCTGCTCCATCCGAGGTGCATGCGACAACACACCACCCGATGCAACCAGCAGATCGAGCGCCATGTTATCGACGATCGAACGGGGCCCCGATTGCTGCCCGAAGGCGTCGCCGATGGATCGTTGGCGCTGCACCCCGACCAATGTCGTCGCAAACTCTTTGTGCTGAAGGTATGAGAGCCGAAGAGCTTCCCTTGCAACCGCCTGCTCGAACATCAACGCGTCGAGCGTTTGAGGGATCGTCGTGGGGCGGATCATTTTATTCTTCACTCGATTTCGCAGCGCTCGCTCGTCGCAGTCATAGGGAATCCAGCGCAGAATTTTCGGCAG
Source organism: Schlesneria paludicola DSM 18645 (assembly GCF_000255655.1). Classification (NCBI taxonomy): domain Bacteria; kingdom Pseudomonadati; phylum Planctomycetota; class Planctomycetia; order Planctomycetales; family Planctomycetaceae; genus Schlesneria; species Schlesneria paludicola. Next base: position 917,648 of record NZ_JH636435.1, read on the forward strand.
CGTCGCCTCGGCCAGGACATTCGAAATCGAATAACTCATTCCCAGATTCGCGCTGACCGTCCGGTTGAAAGTTCCACCGAACACCGAAAAAACGTCAGTCGTTGCCCCACCAATATCGACACCGACCGCGTTGATTCCATGCCTGTCCGCAATCGTTTTCAAGATGTCGCCGACGGCACCGGGAGTCGGCATGATCGGGGCGTCGGCCCACGCAATCAATTTGTCGTAACCCGGCGCATGCGCCATCACGTGCTCAAGAAACAGATCGTGCACCCGATCCCGCGCGGGGCCGAGGTTCTCGCGTTCCAGAATCGGACGAAGGTTCGGCACAACCGACAGCTCAACCGCATCGCCGAGCACATCTTCCACGAGCGCGGCGGCCTGCTGATTTCCCGCATAGATCACTGGCATCTTGTACTGACCGCCGAAGCGCGGCTGTGGCTTGGCGGGTGCGATCAGTTCCGCAAGCTGGACCACATGCGATTTGGTTCCGCCGTCCGTTCCCCCGGCCAGCAAGATCATGTCTGGACGCAGTTCGCGGATTCGCTGAATCTGCTCGTAGGGTTTTCGTTTGTCGTTCGATGCCAGCGTCTCCATCACGATGGCACCGGCCCCCAATGCGGCCCGTTCCGCGCTGGCGGCCGTCATCTCGCGCACGACCCCCGCCACCAGCATTTGCAGACCACCACCTGCACTGGACGTCGAGATATAAAGGTCACACCCCTCGTTGCCCCTCGCGGGGCGAATGATCTGTCCCTGATCATCGATCAAGCGACGACCGGCAAGCTCGCCCACTTCCGTGGCGGCATTGACGACACCCATCGTGACATCGGCCGTTGGCTCTTCCACCGTCGTGGGGGCTTCACCCCGAAACGTCTGACGATAAACGCCATCGATTTTCTCGATGAGAATCGCCTTGGTCGTCGTACTGCCGCAATCCGTTGCCAGAATCACCTGAAGCGAATCAGGATCGATCACAGGCTTCGCGTGAGAATGGTGATCTTGGCGGCTGGATGTCATGCGAGATCGATTATGAGAAATGGAAAGCCTCGTGTCCCTACGACGGAACATCCTCTGACGTCGACCTTGATTGGTTCGGTCGTGGCGCAGTGGCGAGATCGCCGCCTCGCCGCTGAATCTCATCCAATCGTCGGCAAATGTACTCGACCGCACCGCGACGTTCCAGAAACGCGGCAAAGTTGCGAACCGCCGACGGATCAACGAGCACCCCCAAAAACGGCTCAAACACGCGCAGGGTCTGTCCGCCGAGATAGTGAAGTGGCGCCGAGGATTCGATGAACATCTGCGCCGGCAGCGTCATTCCTCGCCGAACGATTTCATGACAGATGAGATCGATCGACGACGATTGCTCGGCAGTGGGAACCGCGACAGCGTCCGATTCAACGGCGAATGCGTGTTTCAACCAGTTCCACATCGGCAGTTCGTTCTCCAAACGGAACACCGACCGCACGCGAACTCCGCCAGCTTTGACGGTGCCACTTCGAGGGATTCAGTTGGAATAAATTAGACATTTGCACGGCTGGGCTTGTCAGCCGCGTTCAGTGCCATTTGCTTGAGCCCCTTCAAATCCAATTTGCCTGTTCCCAGGATCGGAATCTCGGTGACTTCGACAAATCCATCATGCGACGGAATCCAGAGTGTTGGCAAACCGGTTGCGGCCAACTCGTCGATGACCTGCTTAATCGACTTGGACATCGGCAAATGAAGAACGATCAGCCGCTCGCCTTTCTTGGGATCAGGCACCGACGTGACCGCCAGCGGAATTCCCGCATCGGTTCGTGAATGATCCTCAACAATGGTCAGCAAGTACTCTTCAATTCGAAGATGCGGCACCATCTCACCACCGATTTTCGAAAAGCGGCTCAGCCGCCCGGTGATGTGGACAAACCCGTCCGCGTCAACCAGTCCCATATCGCCGGTTTCGTACCAGCCGTCGCGAATCAGCGAGGCCGTCTTTTCCGGTTGATTCAAATAGCCCGACATGATGTTCGAGCCTTTGACGCAAATCATCCCCTCGGTACCGATCGCAAGCGGTTGTCTGCTGTCGACATCAATCGCGCGAACCGTAACACCTGGCATCGGTCGTCCGACGGTTCCAAGCTTCGTTGCCTTCTGATCAACCATGGCGCAGCGATGGTCGGCGACGTTCACGCAGGCAGGTCCCGAAGTTTCGGTCGTCCCATATCCTTCAGACGGCTGAATTCCAAATTTTTCGCGGAACTGCTCGGCCAGGTCGAGAGGCATCTTTTCGGCCCCCACAACAACCAGATCGAGTGTTTTGAATTGTTCCTTCTCGCAGCGTTTGAGATAGCCACGCAGGAATGTCGGCGTGCCGAACAAGATCGTTGCGCCATACTTCTGCGCCATCTCGCCCACAACGCGTGCGTCGAGCGGATTGAAATGAAATGCCACTTTCGCTTTGACGCACAGTGGCAGCCAAAACGACGCGACGTAGCCGAACGAATGAAAAATGGGCAGTACACCCAGAATGCAATCGGTGCTTTGAATATTGAAGATTTGATCAGCCGCGTCGACCGTGGATGACACATTGTAGTTCGACAGCATCACCCCCTTGGGTTCGCCGGTGGAACCGGATGTGAAGATGATGGTGATGATGTCGTCGGGCCGAACCTTTAAGAGCCCCAACGAGCGTTCAAGGATTCCCGCAGGAACAAGGTACGCCGAAACGGCCGCGGCCAGCTTATCGAAGTTTGTGATCTTTTCTTTGAGATCTTCCAGAAACACGAACTCGGTCCCCAGGTCAACGGGGCGCTTCTCAAGGAATTTCCGACTGGTCAAAACGTGACGGACGCCCGCATCTTTGACGCAGTGCCGCATGTCGGCTTCCGTCGTTGTGAAATTCAGATTCACCGCAGTTCGCCCGGTCAGTGTCACCGCAAGATTCGCGATGGCACATGCGGCGGTGGCCGGCAATAGAATCCCGATCCGCGGCTCATCACTGCCAAGAACTTCTCGTAGAAGAACCCGTCGCATCGCCAGCGAAGCCGCGAGCAGTTTGCCGCCCGTCAGTTCAACGCCGCTCGAATCTGCGAGCCGGGTCACGCGGAGCGTACTTTTGCACGAACGAATGAATTTTCGTGCTGGGGTCAGAATCTCGGATTTGGCATCGTGCACGGCGTCCACTCCCAACTGCTGAACCTGATGAAAGACTTCACTGGCTGTCTGCGGGTTTCGAAGCGGTTTTCCAAACACAATCGAAACGGGATGTCGGCGTTTTCGTGGCCACTTCCAGAAGAATTTTCCTCCGCGATAGCTGAAGATACTACCCCATAGGCCGTGTAAGAAGATCGGAATAATCGGGGCATCAGTCCCCTTGAGAATTCTGAGCATACCCGCCTGAAATGGATGCGTGTGACCAGTTCGCGTCAATGCGCCCTCTGGGAAAATACAAACGAGCTCTCCATTTTTCAGAGCGTCGGTCGCAGTGCGCAATGATTGGATCAGCGTCTTCGGACCACCGTCGGCCTTGATCGGGATCACGTCGAAAATCTTGGCGAGCCAGTGAAGCTTGGGGTTATAGACGAAGTCTGCATAGATAATGAATCGCACGGGCCGGGGAATCGTGATCATCAGCAGGATGCCGTCGACAAAGCTGATGTGATTGGGCGTCAGCAGGGCTCCACCTGTTCGGGGAATATTTTCAATTCCCAGCGTCCGAACCCGGTAGGACACTTTGACGGCAAGCCAGAAAACGAATCGGACGGTCGCACTCGGAAGCAGCAAGACAATGTAGACCGCCACTGGAACCGTACCGATCCCGGCGATCAGAAAAACGACGCTGGGTGAGATATTCCAAACGTCGATCATCAACCAATACAGTCCGGACATGATCAGAATGCCCGAGAATGCCAAAAAGTTCGTCGCCGCAACAACCTGCCCCAAATGTTGCGGCTCGCTCTGATGCTGAAGATACGATTCGAGCGGCACATCGAATAGTCCCGCACTGATTCCGAGGAAAAACAGCGACCCACAGATTCCGATCAGGGCATTCTCAGGGGAAACGTGACCGTACCAGCCCGCGAGACAAAGCATCACTGACCAGAACGCCATGCCGATTGCACCGAGCGGAACGATGCCCAGTTCGACATGCCCCCCCGACCACATCCCGGCGAGTACACTGCCGCCGCCCACACCCAAGACCAGCATCATTCCCATGATCCCGATTTTGACGCGGGAAAGCTGCAAGTCTTCGGCACCGAGAGTGTCGACGTTCAACTGCGCAAGGGACGCCAGTATCCAGAAGAAGGCAATGCCGAGCGCCGTACGGAACAATGGCGTGTCGGCCTTGAGTCGCCGGAGCGATTCCACCGTTTCGACAAAGGGGTTCCAGGGGTACTTCCGAGTCGGGTCAGCCGCCTCGACCAATTTTAGATAAAAGCTCAAAACCCAGCCGACGATCGCGATTCCCATCACCACGACAATAGAGGGAATCAAAGACGCAACCGTGATGACAGATTCATTCGTCGGCTTGGCCGAGTTTGCGAGTAGATTTCCGAGCAAGAAACCCAAGGCCGCAGGGGCGACTGTCACCAGCCCCATCCAACCGTTTGCCTTGGAAAGAAGCGGCTCGTCCACAAGTTCGGGTACACAGCCGGACTTCGCCGGTGAGAACAAGGCCGCCAGTGCACCTGTTAGAAACACAATAAAAATCAGGAACGACATATTGCCCGTAATGAGGGCCACGAACCCCAGCCCCATAATGATGACTTCCGCCGTCTTGCAAGCGCGAATCACGTTCGCCTTCGAGAATCGGTCAGCGAGAAATCCCGCCGGAGTCGCCAGGATGATAAAGGGCAGGGTGAACGCCGCGAGACCGAGTGCGAGCGCACCAGAGGGGCCCAGATGCGGCTTGGCAATCGGAACGACCAGCCAGCGAAACGTGTGATCGTTCAGGACCGTCAGAAACTGCACGATCAGCAGGCTTAGAAAACTATTCGACCAAAGCGGGGCATGCGGCAAATCGCGGTTGTCCAGATGAACGGCCGCCCCCGTCGAATTCTCGAGATTGATTTCGGCTGCCGAGGCCTCTTTCGCATGGGAATGCGCCCCGGGCAGATCTGCGGAAAACGTCATCCAAAATCCAACCTGTTACAAACCACAGTCACCGTGCACGACCTCGAACGCGATAGGCCGATGTGCAACGAGACTCGAAAACGACAACTATTGCGTACACCCTGAAATTTGAAAAGGGAGCCGATGTCAGGGAAAACAGCAACCGGCAAGCTCGCTGCCGGTCCTTTTGAAGGCTCCGGCAACCCCGGTGGAACGATGATACCTTCCATATTATGAACGCAAGCGGCCGGGAACGCGACTCGTCTGTCCCGAAGGTCCCAGAAATCAGCCTGATTCCCCACACAGGACACTTTTTCTGACAGAACTAGAGTTCGATCGGCAGAAGTAATTGACCGGCGTCCGGACGCTTAGACAACTCAGGCAGGACGCTTCGGCACTCCGCGATTTTCCTAAAAATGAGACAAGACAATTGGAAAATTCGCTAGAATCGGCCGTAACGGCTCACAGCCCGAAGGGAGGCGGACAGGCACATTTTCCCGGTCAAATTGGAATCCACAGCGCATCGACATGGGTAGTCCGGCCCATTGTCGCGGGAAAATGAGCCAGTCCCCGGCCTGCGGACGGTTGCGAATCCGCTCAACTGCAATTAGCCGTTCGCGAAGTTTGATCGCGCAAAGAAACGTTCGATCGCCCGTTCTCGCTCGAGCTGAGAATCGGCATGAATCGTTCGCAGAAGTTGCTCCTGGGCGTCGGTCAATTCGATATTCCGACGTTCCATCGCATAACGGGCGGTCGACAAACCGGCATCCAGGGCAAGTCCGTCGATCAGGTCACCATGCCAGATTCGTGAGAACGAGGGAATATGCTTTGGCAATAACTCTCCATCCGGCAGTACCAGGCACATCACTCCGATCGAAGATCCTGTGTTGAACAGGCTTCCAATCGCCGTTTTGGTGTGATCTCCAATGAAGCACCCGACTTTCAACTCACCCGAATTGATCGATTCGCCTCGCAGGGGAATCTTCACAGGAGAATAGTCATTCTTCAGATCACTGTTGGTTGTCATGGCACCCAGATTCACCCAGGGACAGATATAGCTGTGCCCCAGAAATCCATCGTGATACTTGTTGACGTAGCCATGCAGGATTGAGCCCTCGATTTCGCCACCGACTCGGCAAATCGGACCAATGCTGGTTCCCTCGCGGACGTTGGCGCGAAACAATTGCGAGCCGCGACCAACGTGGCAGGGCCCCTCAAGTCGCGTAAACGCCTGAATCAGGCAATCGTCTTCGATCGTGACGGGCCCTTTACGGGAATCGATGACGACAAACGGGTCGATGCTCGACGATGGGGCGATGTAGATCTGATTTGGATCTCCGACAATCGCAACCTGTGGGCCTAGCTGCCCAACCTTCGACGTGCCGAATCGACGCAAGGCAAAGTCTGCCTTCAACTGGACCGAGTTATGATGAACCAGATCCCACGGATACTGGGCCAGAAATCCAGGGGCCTTCACACGGCGACGCTCGCGCGCGATCTCCATCAAGACGACGTCGACCGAATCACCTGTCAGCCGGGAAACATCGGACGGTTCCAACGTCAAGTACGCCACATGTCCGTCAATAATCCCCGCCGTATCAGGATCGCATTCCCCCAGAGCCGCCGGATCGGCCAGCCACCGACCATTGATGAACAACGTCGGAGCAAGTCGAAGCCAATCCAGATCATTCACGTGGGAATCGGGATTCTCTTCCTGGTAAACGTCAACCAGTTCACTCCGCAGAAATGCCCCCCAATCGGTGACTGGCAGAAACCGCATGCAGCGTTCCCGGGCACTGAACTGTCCGCACAACAGTTCAAATGCAGGGCGCAACAAAGCAATTGGGGCGAAGTTCTCCGAGGCAATTCGATCTTCGAATAGTGCAATACGCATCGCTGCGATCCTTCATCAGCTTCGGCGGAACTGCGGAATCGTGGAGTTTTCCAACCTGAATTGAGACGTCAATGAACTCGTTGCGCGCATGGGCCAACGAGCCTGCGCGCGGTGTCCGCGAACTTGTCAGATCAGAGTGGCTGTACCACGAGCAACCTGTCGTCAGAACTTCTATACCTGACCGACCTTTCGACCAGACAGATTGAAATCGGCATGCGAAATCTATCTGCGAATGCCAATCGCGAGAAGATGAGGATGAGATCAAATTGTCGCGGCGAGCGTTGAAGTCCCGCGTCGTACCAGTCAATCTGTGGCGGTCGTCGAGAAAACCAGCGAAATCTTTGACCTGAGACGCGTCGTGGACGAGGCAATTCGGTATGAGGTGCCCCTGAAACGGGCTACTGGACGCCAGATTGTCGTGGCATTTGACCGACGATCCCGACGACACACAAACCGATCCTGATCCTTGCCGAATTCGATACCGGAGTTTCCGTTGGCCACCGACGCCGAACCACACGCCACAGCCCTGTCCGTCAGTCAGGTCACCTTCCTGCTAAAGGAGGTCATGGAAAGTGCCTTTCCGTTCGTCTGGGTGAGTGGAGAAATTTCCAACTGCAAACAGGCGAGTTCGGGACACATCTACTTCACGCTGAAGGATGAAGGCGCTCAACTTTCGGCCATTATGTGGCGGAGCGCCGCTCAGCGATTGAAGTTTAAACTCAAAGACGGCTTGAAGGTGCTCGCGGCGGGGCCGATTCAACTTTACGAGACACGCGGCCAATATCAGTTGATCGCCGAACAGCTCGAACCGCAAGGGGTTGGAGCACTCGAACTCGCATTCCGGCAACTCCAGCAAAAACTGGATGCCGAGGGGCTGTTCGACCCGGCACGCAAGCGACCGTGGCCTGTGTTCCCACGTCGGATCGCGCTGATTACAAGCCCATCGAGTGCTGCCGTTCGTGACATGCTGCAAGTGATTACGCGTCGCTGGCCGCGTGCGAATGTCGTGATCGTGCCAGTCCCAGTGCAGGGAGCCGAGGCGGCACCACAGATTGCCGACGCATTGCGTCGCGTGCACCTGATTCCCGAGGTCGATGTCGTCATTTGTGGGCGAGGTGGTGGCAGCCTGGAAGATTTGTGGGCGTTCAACGAAGAAGTCGTCGCCCGCGCGATTTTCGAGTGCCAAATTCCTGTCATCAGCGCCGTCGGACACGAAATTGATCTGACCATTGCAGACCTTGTCGCGGACAAGCGTGCCCTGACCCCGAGCGAAGCAGCTGAACTGGTCGTTCCGCTTGAAGCGGAAGTCCGCAAGCTACTCGAACAATTCCGCCATCGGTTAACGTCCACATTGCAATACCGTACCCAGCACGCGAAATTTCAGGTCGAACGCATCGCGCAACGACCATGCCTCGCGCGGCCGCTCGATCGCATCCGCGAACTGGAGACACAAATCGATGAACTGGACGAGCGGATGAAAGAATTGCTCCAGCGGCGATTTGAATCCGCGCGACACCAACTCGGCGCGGTTGCAGCCACGTTGAATGCACTAAGTCCTCTCGCCGTTTTGGATCGAGGATACTCGCTCACGAAACGCCTGGACGATGGCAGTCTGATCCGCGACGCAAGCCAGCTGAAAGTCGGCGACAAGATTTCAACGCTGTTCGCGAATGCCAGCGTCGTCAGCGAAATCACCGAGGTCGACAGCGACTAGTGGCACGGCGACTCATTTCTTTCCGAAGCAGTACACCTTGCCCTCAGTGCTTTCCGTACCAAACACAAGCACGCCTTCTCCCACTGCAGGCGCCCCGGAGATTGGCTTTCCGGCACTGAACCTCCACCGCTCCTGGCCATCCGCAAGATTGAGCTCGTAGAGAGTCTTATCGTTTGAGCCGACGAAGACGCGATCCCCCACGATGACGGGCGAGCTGTCCACTTTGGCCTGCGTCGCGAACGTCCAGACGCCCTTGCCGGTTTCTCGGTCGATCGCATGGATCAATTTGTCGCGTCCACCCACGACGACCAACTTCTCGGTCACGGCGGCTGACGAATGAAATGGGAAATCGGCGTTACCCGATCGATACCGCCAGGCGACCTTTTGCGTTTTCCAATTCACAGCAACGACTTCGCTGGCATATGTTCCGACGTACAAGAAATCACCGACGATCGCAGGTGATGCAATCAGGTAGGTTTCCAACTTCAGTTCCGCGCGCTGGTCACCGGAATTCACTTCAATCGTCCGCAGATGCTCATCGCAGCCCGCAACGAACGTCACGCCATCAATAATGGCCGGAGCACAGTGGACGTATCCTTGCGTGGCAAACTTCCAATTCAGCTTTCCGTCCATGTTTAAGCAGTAAAGGTTGTTGTCGTACGATCCAAAAATGATGCGTCCCTCTGTGACGGCAGCAGAACTGAAGATTTCTCCACCCGTCGTGAATTTCCACAAACCCATTCCCGTCGCCCGATCGATGGCATGAAATACGCCATCTTCGTCGCCAAGATAAACCGCATTCGCCGTCACCGTTGGAGATGACTTGAATCCCGGTGCGAATGAATTGGGATCGACCTTGTCGACCGTCTTATAGCCCCAGACCTTTTCCCCGGTCGCTCGCTTCAGACAGACAAGCTCCCCTGAAAGGCAGGGGACATAGACGAAGTCGCCGACGATCGCACAGGTTGCCACGATCTGATCGCCGATCGACACTTCCCACAGTTTTTCGAGCTTGTCGGGAAGTGTGCTGGAAGCCACTCCCGTTTGCGCCAGATCGTGGCGAAACGATGCCCAACTGGTTTTACCAGGCGCTGACAGTTCTGCAGCAGAGCCCGACATCGCAGTCGTCGCACAGACAATTGCAGCCAACAACTTCAACGACGATGAGCATCGAGACAGACCGCGCAATCGCATTTTCTTCCCTTAACGAATTGGCCGCCGCGATGATTCATCCTGTGGCCTAGCAGTCTGTTGGAGTAACGGGGATTGGCTCCGGCCAGCTAAGAAAACGCCCTGACATCGTCAACGCCAAGGTGCCTGTCCCCCTTACTTCAACAGGCTACTACTCGGCCTCGAATCCTGCCTCGTAAAGTTGAAGCAAGCTTGCTGCATCAACCGGCCGCGGATTGAATGTCCCCGTCCACTGCTGAGCCGCTTCTTCGGCCATCCGTGGTAACAGACTACGATCCACCCCACACGCCGTCAAATTCGTCGGCAGGCGCGCCATCCGCGTTAACTCTCGCACGAGACCTGCAATTCGATCACCTGCCTGAGGATCATCGACGTCACAAAGCCCCAAGTCAGCAGCAAGTCGGCCATATAGTGGACCAACCACCTGCGAATTGTATCGGATGACGTGTGGCAACATGACGCCGATGGCCAAACCGTGCGTCACCTCAAAATGAGCGGTCAGTGGATTGGCCAACGCGTGTGTCGCACCCAACATGGAGTTTTCGATGGCAGCCCCGGCCAGATGCGAACCCAGCAACATGTTCCCCCGTGCCGCCAGAATCGTGGCCGCCGAGTTGACAGGTGGCGAAGCTCCATTCGAAGCAGCGACCGAGACGACAACGGGAAAGGACTGGGCCAGCAGCCGCCATGCGCGGCGGGCAAACAGTTGAGAAATCGCGTTTCGTTTCGTCGTGACAAAACTTTCGAGTGCATGACTGAGAGCATCAATCCCCGTCGCAGCCGTGACACCAGCCGGCATGCTCAACGTTAATTCAGGATCGAGAATCGCAACTTTGCACGCGGCCTTTTTATCACCGCAAGCCATTTTCATGTGCGTCTTGGCATCGGCAATCAAGGCAAACGATTGAGCGTCGCTTCCCGTACCGGCCGTGGTGGGAATCGCAATCAGAGGCAGCATCGGTTTGGTCGCTTTGCCGACACCCCAATAGTCGCGCATTTGCCCACCATTGGTCAGCAGAAAATTGATCCCCTTCGCGCAGTCCATGGTACTGCCGCCACCCACAGCGACAATCAGGTCGACATTCTGGGATTTGGCAATCGCCAGCCCCTGGTCAACATCGTCAGTTGTTGGATTCGGTTGAACGTCGTGAAAGACGCTGACCGCGATCCCCGCAGACGTCAACGCGTCGATCCCCTTGGCGGCGTGACCTGCTTGTTCAATCCCCCGATCGGTGACGAACAGCACACGACTTCCGCCCAGCTCTCTGGCGATCTGGCCCAGTCTCGCGATTGTTCCCGATCCGAAAACCACGCGCGTTCGCGGGTCAAAATCGAAGGTCGGCAGAACATCGAGTTCCACGGATGATTCAACGTCAGGCATTGAGGCAGGACTTTCGGCGGCGGGAAGAGAAGTCTCTCACAAGCAGCATCGATAAGCGTATCCGCTGACGCGTGTTCGCTCAATGTTCAATGAGATGAAGTTCAGCAAACAGAACTGGACAGACAACCACCCACCCTCGACACACATCAATCATGACAGGGATGTCATCAGGGTCGTCAATTCAAATTCCAGCCCGAGAAGCTCACCTAATTGTGGCCAATGTTCACACGGACATCGCGCGCTGCGCGTAACCTGATCCACAGTCGCTGATCTGCGGAATCGTACCACCAGGCGTTTTCTTCGGATTCCCACTCAGCCCCGTTATCGCAGTGCTTCAAGCGTTCCTGATCGGCCGTCACATCCCCAGGTTCTTCAAGTTGCCAGATTCTGAGGATCGTGTCTCGTGCGGGTCCCGCCTCGAGTCGAACGACAGTGGCCTGGTCCGCGCGACTGACCTGAACAATACTTCGATCTCGAAAGGCGCTGGGCGGGAACTGCGCCGTATCCCAAACGATGGCCCTTGACGCTTCCGAACCGGGATAGATGTCCAACGTTCGCCACCCACGCGACGAGCGACTGCCATGCTTGACCGCATCATTCACGACATCGAGCGGAATGATCGACCCCACTTTGACGAACAACGGACTGCGGTCTTCGGGAACGTCAATCGTGGTCATCTGGCCACCCTCAAATTGTGCACGATTGTTCCAATAGTCGAGCCATTCCCCTTTCGGAAAAACGATCTCGCGTCGCGATTCTGGCCCCGTCATCACGGCTGCCAGCAATGCGTCGCCAAGCAGGTACTGATGTTTGCCTGGCCCGGCATGCATCAGTTTTCCCTCGCGGAAACTGGCCTGCAGTTGTTGCGAGTAGAAGAAGGGGACAAGCTCTTGATGCAGCCACATGTATCGCCGAAAGATTTCGAAGAATTCGGGATCGAATTTCCAGGGCCGATGTTCATTGTGGCCGCCAATCAGGAAGAACGGAGTCAACGCATTCCACTGCGCCCATCTCAAATACAACAGCCGCGGCATTGTTCCCGGATTCTTTGGGTCGCCTTGGTAGCCACCCGTGTCCGAACTGACAGATGGATAATTCAAGGTTAGTGCGCGGAACGCGCTGCGGACCGCTTCATCCAACCCTTTGTCACTCCAGGAATGTCGCTGATCACCAACCCATGTCAAAGGCGCCGCATCAAACGGCGCGTGTGCTTGGTCATTTCGCGTGTTCGCAATGTCGACCGACCGAACCATGGTGACAAAGTCACTTCGGCAGGCGCGGCTGTAGTGCAGTGTGTCACGATAGTAAAGATCCAGGTAGTCTCGCAGCGTCAATGTCCCACGCAGCGTCTGGCGTTTTGAAAGCACGAATGTTTCGGCCGACCCGTCCATTTTCCAGCCGTCAACACCCAGCGATAGCGTGCGATCCATGATCCGATGCCACCATTCGACCGCGTCTGGATTTGTATAGTCGATGAGTGAGCCGCTGCCCTTCCACCATTTCGTCGGCACACCATCATTGACGAAATAACCTTTCGACTTTCCAAGCGCATAAAGATCTTCGTCGTCTCCGGGGGCATCGGCCAGACTTTCACGCGTGTTGATAAAATTTGTCATCCAAAGCACGAGCCGCACATTGCGCTGATGCAGGGTGTCAATCATCTGTTTCGGGTTGGGATACCGCTGTTCGTCAAAACGAAAGTTGTTGTAGCGAGTTGACCAGGGGCTATCGATCAGAATGGCGCCCAAGGGCAGATCATGATCGCGGCAACCGTCCACCAAATCCCAAACCGCCTCCGCGTTGTTGACGTCGTCTTCCCACATCCAGGGCCGCATGGACCAGGGCGGCGCCACGGCTGGGCTACTGGTATCGAAACTGTTTTCGAAAAGCCCAGGCGAGGGACTGGCATCTTGAGCCATCCCACCCGAGGAATCGAGAGACACGAACGTCATCGTGACGAATGTGATCCATGCGGCACTCGTCGTTCGTGCTCTCATACAACCGACCTTTGCGGAGAGGGAAATGCGTCACACTGCACACCGGCGATTGTCGGCCCGAAGCCAGTTCACTTTGCCAGATCAACACACACGATTTCACGATCATTGCGGACGAACATTTTTCGATTCGCGAATGCCGGTGCACACCAGACGACGTCGCGGCCAAATGCCGTGTTTGTCGGTTCGAGGACATGCATCCGTGACAATTCGGTGAACGCCTTGGGCGACAGTTGTCCGAGAATCAGATCGCCCGTTTCGGCGAACATCCAAAAGCGATCGGTCTCGCCCGCACGCACCAGAAAGACGGTTCCACTTCCGACCTTTCGATCACCCAGCGGCTTCGGTGTTGACCACAGGGCCTGTCCGCTGGGTAATTCGAAACAGCGCAAATCACCGGCCTGATCGAATCCATAAATCAGCCCATCCATCAGGAACGGCTGAACATTGATGGACGAAAGACCGCGTTTGGCCTGATCGCGCCACAGTGTCTTGGCTTCCGGCTTATCAGTCGCCATTTCAATCAGAATGTTGCGATTGTTAAAGCCACCGGCGAACAAATAATTCTTCGAGCGAATGGGCGTCATGATGATGGAGCCATTGTCCGCTTGATACGCCTGCGACCAAAGGGGCTTTCCCGTTTCCGGATCGACCGAGTAAATGGCATCAGGGCTACAAAGAATCAACTGTCGCACAGCGGCCTGTTCAATCAGCAGCGGCGGCGAATAACCCTGTTCAGTCGCGGTTCCGGTCCGCCAGATTTCCTCGCCGGTGTCTTTGTTCAGCGCGACACAGTGCGATCCCTCGCCGCCTGCAATCACGATCAGCTTTTTCCCATCGATCAGCGGCTGACTGGCGTATCCCCACAGAGCCGACTTCGTCTTGTAGACGTCTTTCAGGTTCTTCTTCCAAACATAATCGCCGGATTGCGTTTTCAAACAAGCCAGGAATCCTTCCGCCCCCTGCACGTAGACTTGATCGCCATGCACCAGCGGCGTCGAGCGAGGCCCGGCGGGATAGGAAATTCCATAAGTTTCCGGCCACTTCTGCGACCACAGTTCTTTGCCGGTCGTTTCGTCGAGACACAGAATACGCTCGGTTCCTGTCGCCTGCTTGCGATCGAAGTTATCCGTCTTCACGTTCTCGTTCGTCATAAAGTCTGTGACATAGACTTTTCCATTCGCGACGGCGGGCCCCGAGTAGCCCCCTGCAACGGGAATTCGCCACAAGTATTTCGGGGACGCCGGTAGCGTTTCGAGCAACCCGGTTTCGCGCCAGACATTGTCCCGATGGGGTCCCATCCATTGCGGCCAGTCGTCGGCGCTCGCCGTGGAAGCCCAGGCAACTGATAGAACCAATAGCATGCGAACGTTCATTGAAAGTACCTCATCGAAATGAGTGTTCGAAGTTCTGCGGAACGTGACAGAGGCAGACTGCCACACACGAAACAATCCTGATCGCATCAACGTCGCTCGTCACACCGTCGACAACTGCCGAAGCGCCGTCAACAGACGTTCAACTTCCCCGACAGTGTTGTAATGCATCAGACCGACGCGTACGACGCCGTCAGGTTCAAACCCGAACGTCTCGGAAATCTGCAACGCATAGAAGTTGCCATTTCCAACGAACAAGCCGAGTTTCCCCAGCCCCCCCGCGATCTCGGCTGGCGACAATCGTTTGTGAACGAAGCTGACGGTCGGCGTCCGTTCGTTCAAACGGGCCATGTCGGTCAACCCAAGGATCTTGATCTCCGGAATCGTGAGAAGACCCGCAATCAGTGCGGCAGAAAGCGTTTGTTCGTATTGAGCGATCGCTTCATACGCCGCGCACCAGGCCCGCTTCCGGTTGGGCGACGTCGGAACGACGTGCCGACCAAGATCGGCGAGATATTCCAGCGCGGCTGCGGTTCCGGCAATTCCTTCAAAATTCTGAGTGCCCGTCATCCAGCGGCCAGGCAGCGACTCGGTCACAGGTCGAAGTTTGTAGGGTGTCATCGAAGTCAATAACTCAGAGCGCCCCCAAAGCACACCGACGTGAGGTCCAAAAAACTTATAAGCCGAGCACGCGAGAAAATCGCAGCCCCATTCAGACACCTGCGGTAAGGCGTGCGGCGCATAGTGCACCGCATCGAGAAAGACCAGAGCCCCAACCGCGTGGGCCGCCTGGCAGATCTCTCGCACCGGATTGATTGTCCCAACGAGATTTGACGCACAGCCCACCGCGACCAGGCGGGTTCGCGGCGAAAGCTTTGAAGAAAGGTCACGCAGATCAAGCGTGCAATTGGACCGATCAAAGTCGACGTAGTGGACAGTGACACCTGCATCGCGCGCGGCCAGCACCCATGGAGTGACGTTGCCATCATGGTCGAGCCGCGTGACGATGATCTCGTCGCCTTCACGCCATGTGCGGCTGATGGCACGACTGAGTGCGAACGTCAGTGTTGTCATGTTCGCGCCGAACACAATGGATTCGGGGCAATCGCTACCCACGAACTCGGCGACCATCGCGTGGGCGGCCTCCAACAGGGCGTCACTCTCGTGAGCCGTTGCGTAGAGGCCTCCGCGATTGGCGTTCGTGTTCGACAGATAGAAGCCAATCGCATCGATGACTCGCTGCGGAACCTGGCTTCCTCCAGGCCCGTCAAAGAACGCAACAGGTTGATTCGCAACCTGGCGTTTCAACGCGGGAAACTGCGCGCGACACCAGTCAACCGGGAATTCCGAGGCCGTGGGCATCCGTGTCATCCAAGGAAGAAGATTGGTCGTGAATCCATTGTGACGGACGATAATATGCGGAACGTCTTTTTGCCATGTTGCAACGCGGCAAGTCGGGTGGCGATTGAATCCCGCGTCATCGGCAGCCATCTGCAACGAACGTTTTCGTCGCCTTGCGGCAATGCTGTCAGGGACTTCTTGTTTGGCTTTTGAGTGCCACCGGCCAATCTCAACTGTAGAGTTCGGCGATCGGTTGTCCGGTTGCCAATGGCCAGGGACGCCCGGTGGCATCCAGATAGTGTCCGGTGGGATCAACGCCCAACGAAGAGAACATCGTGGCCGCGACGTCGCCCGGAGTGAGGGGCGTTGATTCCGGATAGGCGGCGATGCGATCTGACGCACCGACAACATGTCCACGCCGCACACCGGCCCCCGCCATCACAATCGAATAAACCGACGCCCAATGTTTTCGCCCCGGTGACGTGCCCGCAAAACTGGCTTCCCGAGCGATACGCGGCGCCCGACCAAACTCGCCCATACAAACGACCAGCGTCGAATCGAGCAGGCCTCGTTCTTCCAGATCCTCAAGCAAGGCGGAGAAGCTGATATCGAATCGCGGCAGTAGATGCTCTTTCATCGCATAGAAGATGTCGTTGTGGGTATCCCAGCCATACTCGTCGGTACTCGCCGGAGCCTTATCCTGGCCGCGTGCACTGTGGCTGAGAAACACCGTGATCAACGGCACGCCGGCTTCGACCAACCGTCGGGCCAGCAAACAGGCCTGCCCCGAACGCCAGCTTCCGTATCGCTCGCGAATTTGCTCGGATTCGCGCGTGAGATCAAAGGCGTGGCGGCATTGAGGCGATTCCAGCAACGTACGCGCTTGACGATACAGTTCGCTCATTTCCGACAGATGTCGATTGGATTCGAACTGCCGCTTCGCCTGATCCATCGTTTCCAATAGGGAAACGCGTGCCGATTGTCGAATGAGCGGAAGTTCGGGCTGCGGCTGCAGTCCCTCGATTCCCGCCATCGAGTGGAACACATCACCAATCATCAGTGGCTCATAGCGTCTCCCAAGGAAACCGCCATATTGCCCGGGTGAAGGTAACTCTGGAACCAGTAATGGACCATTCACATTGACGGCGGTATGCGGAAACCGACTTGTAGGGTGCACCCGCTGCAGAACGGCCCCCAAAGCCGGCGCATCGTCAGGTCGAGGCGGTGGATTTGACGACCGCCGTGCATGAAATTGACCGGTCAGGGATAGATAGGTCGCCGATCCATGATCGAGATCGTCATGTGACATGTTACGGATGACCGTATAGCGATCCGCCAGACGAGCGAGTTTGGGAAGGTGTTCACAAATCCGAAGACCGGACGTTGAGGTGGCGATTGAGTCAAATTCTCCCCGGATGGTATCAGGAGCATCTGGCTTCGGGTCCCACGTATCGAGCTGACTTTGTCCGCCACTGGCAAACAATACAATGACCGACTTCGCACAACCGAAACCAGGGGCACGCCTGACTGGCGATGCTGTCACATCCGCTGTCGCGACGGCCGATTGCAGCGAACTCGACAGTCCCATTCCGGCCAAACCGCCGATACGCAACCACTCACGGCGATTGATGCCGCCGTGACGTTCATGTTCACCTGCCAGGAAACGTAGTGACATCGTCTTCGCTCGTCTTCATCGGACAACAGGTACTCTTTCATCGCTCCGAGCTCGCCTCAAAAGTTTATCCGAACTCGCCGACGGACACGAAGCGGGAATCACGCGATTCGATACAGATCGCGCAAAACAGTTGCTGATGAACGAGTCCCATCGATTCTCAGGAGATGATACGAATCACCGGCTGGACACATTACGGCCCAAAACAATTTCATTCGCTAGTTCCTCTCCCAAACTTCGTGGTGAGACATCACCGTTCTGCGAGACAGACATCCACCACTGCGTCGCGGAGGGCACGGAAAGGATCTGAGCGCAAGAAAAAACAAGAAATCAGAGACGAAGGTCAAGATCGGTCGGCGGCCGATCGGTGTACAATTCGTTCCAATCGCAGAAGATGCAGACGCAACCGTTCATATCCCGAAAAGCGGGGGGCAGGCACATTTTCCCGGTTCAATTGGAATCCACAGTGGATCGACTCGGGGAATCCTTCCCTTTACTGCGGGAAAATAAGCCTGCCCCCAACCTGTGAACCGTTACGATTCGGACAAGCGTTTCTGATGGATTTGCGATTTCGAATTTATGCAACATAAAGGAGCATCAGTATGTCAGCTCAATCCTTTGAACAATTGCGGGCAAAAAAGTGTGTGCCTTGTGAAGGAGGCGTGCCCAAGTTGACCGACGCCGAAGCCACCGCACAGCTCGCCAAGCTTTCCAACTGGAAGCTGGCCCACGAAGGACAGCGAATTCGGAAGGAATGGGCGGTCAAGAATTTCATGACCGGAATGCGGTTCTTTAACAAGGTCGCCGAGATCGCTGAAGCGGAAGGCCATCACCCCGACCTGCACCTAGTCGGATACCGCAACGTCGCGATCGAAATCTGGACCCATGCGATCGGGGGACTATCGGAGAATGACTTCATTCTCGCGGCAAAGATTGACGAGCTGCCGATTGCGTGAGTACGGATGCAATGACACCAGATCGGATCGCAAGCATCGTGTCACGAAACTCCGTCGTCTCAACTGAGACGACGGAGTTTCTGTATCGGATCTTGGGATCTTGGTCGTACTGAACTGGAGCACTTATCTCGATTCATCGTCGGGAAGTGGAACGCCCTCCAACGGTGATTCTGTGCGTGCAGGCGTTGTGTCGCGTTCATACGTGCGTCGACGTGGACGAACCGTTTCGGTGCTCGCCGGTGCCCCGCGTCGCGCGGGAGCGGCAAACGGCTCAGGCGGTCCGAACAATTCGTCTCGCTGCGGATTTGCACCAGCACGCTCAGAATTCTTCAGCATGTTTCTGGCACGTTGGGCCGCCATGGTTTGAGGATGTTGCTCGATCACTTCTTCGAGTTTTCTTTCTGCTTCGCGCAATTTTTCGGTCGCTTGCAGTTCGAACAACTCGCCACGCAGCGCGTCCGTCTCATGTTGCAGTTCTTCGGGTGTCATGAGTGACAGCTTCGATTTGATCAATTCGAGATACACTTCCTTTGGATCGAGATCGTCGCTCTTCGGTCGGACGCGAGCCAATTCTTCGTCCTGCGCGATAGCCGTCCCTGTCGTGTGACTCATCACAATCGCGATGACCGGTGCCGAGAGCATTCCCAACCCAAACGCCAGCAGTGCAATACTCCGTCGATGCATCAGAACTCTCCTTCGCAGCCTAAGACCGAATGTCAGACACACCCAAAGAAGATATCTCGACAGGCCCCGGAAAAACCAGCGTCAAGCCGTCAATCTTGCCCAACTTTTTTCGGCGAAGCATGAACGGCACGCGACATGAACCAAGCCGAGAGAAGTCGGGCCGCTCCTTCGGCCGCATAGGCAATCCAGATCGGCGCGAAGGGGACGAGGAAGCGATCGTCGGCGGCAATCGGAATGTACCATGCGAAGAGTGGAACCAGCATGATGGTCCAAATCAGAACCAATTGCGTCGCGCAACGCCCAGAGAGGCTGGCTCCGAGCAGGGCCAACAGCAGCACGAGCGTTCCCGAAATGGCGCGACTTAAATTTGACGGTCCTGCCCCCAGCAGCCGCAGCAAGATGAACGACTCCCAGACCAGCCCGTTCGCTTCGCGTCCGACCAATTCGCCAATCGTATGCGAGCGAACGTAGTCCTGCGCGAGATCTCCGAGTCGTCGATTCTGCGAGAGCTCAACAGGGTCCTCGAAGGCGTCGACGAACAAAAGCCATGAATTCACATTGTGAAACGGGCTGTGGAAGGCTCGCACATTTCGGATCAGCAAGGGATGGGCACTCGCCAACCAGCCGCATCCGAACACGAGCGTCGCAATCAGGCCGAACAGCGCTCGTCGAGTTGTGTTGAATTCACGAAAACCGAGCCAGCACGCGGTCAGCGGCAGTAAGGGTAGGGCGGTTCCTTTTGTAAGCCAACCGAGTCCCAGGCTGAGTCCCGCACCGAGAGTTCGACCGAGAGTTCGTCGATGATCGCCATTGGCGGCACCGTCCGCTGGGGGACGTATATCGAGAATCCACCAGGAGATCGCGATCCAGACCATCAGCCATGCCTCGCAGCCGATCATCGTCGCGGACTTGAGCAGCGCGGGATTGACACTGCACCAAATGAGGAACAGAACACTCGCGAGCAGGCTACTGCGACAAGAAAGAATGGCTGCGGTGCCCGCGATGGCGATGATGACAGCGATCGTTGATAAGATTTTTCCCCACGTTTGCGTCGGCGAGAGGCTCAATAGTCCCAGATAGAAGGGGTGGCGATTCGCCTCGTGAAACTCACCTGAATAGAGGCGTCGCATGAGTGCAAAAAGACCTCCGTCGGCTTGGATCTGACTTGCGGTTGCGAGGTAGGCCCCTTGATCCGTTTCATCCGGGTTCGTGGGGACCTGCCAAGCGAATTGCAGGCCCCACAGTCCCAGGGCTATCCCGCAGACGGCGAGAGCCACCACCAGCATTCGAGGCGGTTCCCAATCAGCCCGAGCGATGGCGCGGTGTAGTGTTTGCATCACCGCAGTGATTCTCTTCGTCCATGCGCTTGGCCCGATGGCGAATGCCAAGAACGCCAGGCCGAGCAGGGCAGGAATGGTCGCCGTCAGACGAAGATGTGACCCCAACGACACGATCTTGAACGTCGCGGCGAGACAAACCAACGCCATCGCCCCGGCGATCAGACGAATACGCATTTCCTGTTTTCCGTGGGCCTTGTGAAACATGGAGAGAGGATTAGAGATGGACCTCGCGTGTTCAACGCGGCTTCAAAATAGCGGCCTGCCACGCGTGACAGCAATGCGAGGCCGCGATTTCGTGTGATATGGGTATCCGGTGCGACTCAACGTGGATCGCGATTTTTGAAGACGATGAAACGGCTGGAACCCAACCAATCAATTCCCGAAGCAGGTACACTCACTTCCCGATGCAGAATTTGCTGAAGATCCGGTCCAGGATATCGTCGGTATAGATGGTCCCGAGGATGACACCCAAATGCTCCAGAGCGTCTCGAAGATCGACCGCAATCAATTCGTCGCCTGACGCTTTGACCTGCGCCACAGACTGAGCTCGACCGAGCGCCACGGTGATCGCGTCGAGTGTTTCGCGACATCGGGCCGCGGTCACTCCCAGCCATTCACTGCGCCCCGCATGGTCTGAGCTCAAATGTCGTTGGATATCCGCTTTCAGTGGGATCAGGCCCAGGTCTGAAACGGCGCTGACGCCATTTTTCTCTTTGAGAAGGATCGCCTTCGCCGGCGCCAGATCGATTTTTGTCATCAGTCGCAAAGTGACTCGTGCTTGATCGCGTGACGCCTCAAACAGCGCATCATCCTGCTGGCGTTCGTCGTCCGACAATGTGGCAGCGGTGCACCAGATCAAGAGATCAGACTGCTTCAGTTGGGTGGCGCGGTGCGTCTGCGCGGCGGCGCCAATGCCATCAGCGGATTCTTCCCAACCAGCCGTATCGACCAGATCGAATGACAAATCATTCCATTCGACCGCGCGAACGAGAAAGTCTCGTGTCGTTCCTTGTTCCGGCGAAACGATCGCGAGATTGCGCCCGATCAGGCGATTGAACAACGTGCTTTTTCCGGCATTGGGCAGGCCCGCCAGCACGACGCGTGGCCGAACGCGTGACACCATCCGATCGCGAGTTTGGGCCACGAGACTTTCCACGAACCCGCGTGCATCGCTCAATCGAGCAACAACCTCGGCACGGCTGACGAACTCAATATCTTCTTCGATGAAGTCGAGTCCCGCTTCCAGGTCTGCGAGGAGTTCAAGCAAGTCACGGCGGAGCGTTGCAAGGCGTCCCGAAATTCCACCGGCCAGTTGCCCCAAAGCCGTCTGCAGTTCGACTTGATTGCGGGCATCAATCACGCCAAGAACGGCTTCCGCTTGCAGCAAGTCGAGCTTTCCCGCGAGAAACGCCCGCAGAGTGAATTCGCCCGGCCGCGCGGGCCTTGATCCATGTCGAAAAGCGGTTTGCAGCGTTTCTTCAAGAAGCGAGGGTGAACCCGGTAAGTGAAGCTCGATCAGCGGCTGTCCGGTGTAGCTGCGCCGCGTCGGCCAGTACAACGCATGCACAGGGCAGCGCAGTGGTTCTTCCAGTCCATTCAGCACCAAACGACCGGTGTGCGACTGCGCCGACTTGGCCCCATTCCAGGCGTGAACATCATCCGGTTCAAACCATTCGCTGAGGATCGAACGAACGTTGTGACCGGAAATGCGAATAATTCCGCGTGACGAGCCACCCGGCGGTGAGGCCAGTGCGGCAATGGGTTCGTCGACGTTCAGATCCATGATCGAGCTGCTGGCGTGGTGTGCGGACTGTGATTTCGTTCCTCAGTTTAGCAGACCACTGCCAGCTCGGACTACTGATGCCTTTCAATCCCGGGCGGCACTGCGATGACACGTCTTCCACGATGCGGCAATTGAATTCACATCATGCCGTGCGGATATCGAAGAAGCGAGACACATGTTCTTCAGGCGGCGGAGTCGTGATCAGTGTGGTTCCGATCCCGGCAATTGCGGACGCCAAAATGGCCCACACTACTGGATCAAGTCCGAACACATAATACGGACGAAAGATGCCTTGAATTCCGATCATGGGATCAGCACCCAGAAAGCTGATGATCGACCGGGCCAGTTCGTTCGTTTCCATCGATGCCATGGCCCAGTTCTGGATCCAGCCCGTGGCCGACAGACCGAAGTAACAGAAGAAGCCGACCAGCATTCCCGCCAGCATTCCTGCCGCCGTCGTTCGACGCCAGTAGCAAGCCATCAAGACGGGAACGGTAAACGCGGCACCACCACCCGAACCACTGATCACGACCAAGGCCTGAAGGTATGTCGGAGGATTCAAATTGGCAAGAATCGCGATCAACCCGACCCCGATCATCGACACATTCGTGGCACGCCGAACTTGCGCTTCCGTGGCGGTCGGGTGAAGAAAACGGACATAAATATCCTGAACCAGACCTGACGAAATCACCAAAATGAAGCAGCTGACAGAGGCCATGATCGCACCGAACGGAGCGGCAAGTATCAAGCCACTGATGAACGAACCGAATGGCAGCTTTTCAGTGACCGTCATTGCCAATCGAGGAATCACCTCATCAGGTGAACTCAAGCCGGGAAGAATCGTATGGGCGGCAATGCAGATCATGACCAGCGGAATGTAGATCAGGCAGTTGTAACAGCTCAGCAGGCAGATCGATTTTCGCATCACTTCGGTATTCGAGGCCGCCATCACGCGCACCATGCTCGCGGGTGACACGAAGCCACCGAACACCCAGATCACGAACATCGAAATCGCCAGACCCGGCGTCAAAAATTCGCGACCGTTCTTGCTGAAGCCGGGTCCCATCGCAATTTCCGGTGAGGTCACTTCGATCGCGGTCCGGGATGCTTGCTCGAGCCCACCCGCCATCGGTAGTGCCAGGAACAACAGAATCATCACGCCGATGACCATCATGATGCTCTGGAACAAGTCGGTCCAAACGGATGCCAGGAATCCACCGATCAACGTGTACCCGACAACCGTCAACGTGAAGACCACCAGGCCGACATAGTATTTCTTATCGATGGAACGCTTGGCTGGCGCTGCGGCTTTACCATCGGCCGACTTTTCGACCGACGGAACTTCATAGTCTTCGGACAGTGACAATACGCCAGACCCAGGCCAAGCATGTTTCATAATCGTCGCACCCGCTTTGAATTGCGCGAACATGGTGAACGACATGAACGTAATGATCATGATTGACGAGACAAGTCCGATGCGCGGATCAGCAAATCGCTCACGCAACAGATCAGGCACGGTAAACGAATCGGTCAGACGGCTGAGGTGCGCCAGGCGTTTTCCTACAACGGCAAATCCCATGAGCGGTACGACCATGTAGCTTCCAATCCACAGCAACACGATCCAGCCATGACTGTAGACGAGGGCCGGAAACCCCATGAAGGTTCCGCCGCTTTGGACCGTTGCCGTGAGGGCCAGCGCCCAGGCTCCCAACCCGCGATTTCCGAGAAAAAAGCCTTTCAAGAAGTCTTTCTTCTCCATCGCCTTTTGAGCGACCGTCCCCAGCCAGACCGATGCGGCGATGAATAGCAGAAGCGCGAGAAGTACGCTGTATCCGGGATTGTTCAGGTCTGTCGCAGCAAGCATGGATTCAGTATTTCACTCAAAAAAGCAGTGGCGGGACCAAAGTAGCGCTCTCACTCTGCGAGAGGCCAGCCGAATTAGGTGAGACGTTGCGGACAGACGAGATCGGCTAATTCGCAGAGCGCATGATTGCGACAAAGCCATTACGACTGTGGGGTGCCATCTGGAGCCATCGTGGAATCACCACTGTCCCCCAGGTCTTCATCTTTCATGAAGCAAAAAGCGAACAACGTTGCAACCACCGTACACGTTCCCCAGGGCACGACCAGTCCCCAGAACACCCAGTCGGGGAACCCCAGGACATACGTCAGTGAGTTCGGGTCGCGGTGATACCCGTAAAGACTGCAGTAGCCGACAGTGTAGGTCATCGCGCTGAACCAAATCGCAAAGGCGGCGATGGCTTCGCGTCGTGTGGATTTGAGCAGGGGATGTTCTTTGACTTCGGACATGATCAGACTCCAAGTCAGTGTGAGTTTCGGCTGACGATCAAGCACAAGATTGTGCGAGTGTCGGACTGTCGAGACGTTGTCGAAACTCGTGAAAAGGCAGGTGGGCTTATTCTTCAGAGGACAGGTGTTTGGAAGACATCAACTTCCAGAAGCAATACACAGTGCAGCCGATAATGATCGACCAGGCGCTTAACATGAAAATCCATGCCATGGGTGTCATGGGTTCATCAATCTCCCTTCTGCTTTGCGACGTTTCCACGCGATCGAGACCAACCAGCAGAAACCAACAAACGAGGCCACCAAGACGGCGCGGTCGATCGTTCTGAGAACTCTTAAGCTGTGATTGAACTGGATCTCGGCCGACGTTGCATCGGCCTTTAACGGCAGGTCGTAGTGCAAGAGTTTGCCAATCATGCTGCCACTGGACCAATCCCAGGCGGGAACCGTTTTTCCCGACGTGACGGCCGAGACGTAGCCATCCCAGCCGATCTTCGGTTCGAAAATCGACGCGAGCAAAATGACGATCAGAAGCGTCGGAGTGACAAATTTCATGACCCAAAAGAAAAAGCGCGGCACCTTCAAGTCGGCGCCACGCATCATCTCGGTCCAGCCCTTGTCGACTCCAAAGATCCAAGCAAAGAGCACCGCCTCACCGACTGCCATGACGACTAGACAGAACGTTCCACCCCAGTAGTCAAACTCATCGAAAAAACTCTTCTGGCTGAATAGGGCCACAGGCAGCGCCAGAGGCAGCAGCATCGCCGCGAGAGCGAGGGCACTTTTTTCACGCGTGAATTGAAATTCGGACTGCAAGAAGGCCATGACTGGCTGGCCCATCGCCAGTGAACTGGTAATCGCGGCAAAGAACAGCAATCCAAACCACAGGAACCCTGCGGCCGGTGCCAGACTGCCCCAATGATTGAACAGCGTCGGGAACACCATAAAACCAAGACCAAATCCCGATCCGCCCGAGACCGTTTGCTGGACAGCGGCCAGCCCCAGATAGGCGACTGCGATCGGGATGAGAATCGATCCCCCTAGCACGACTTCGCAAAGCTCGTTTGTCCAAGCGCCGGAGGCCCCATTCAGAGTCACGTCATCGTCTTTGCGCAGATAAGACGCGTAACAATGCATCGACCCCATACCGATGGAAAGCGTGAAGAAGATCTGCCCCGCGGCAGCCAGCCACACGGAGGGATTCAGAAGTGCGAAAGTCTTTTCCCCCTGAGCGTTCTCGAGTGTGAACTTGGGTTCCCAGACAAAGTTGAGTCCTTCAAAGGGACTGGCGACCGCACTTGGATCTGTTGAAGGCGAAATCATCAAACCGCGTACCGCCAGGATGGCGGCGAACAGGATGAGCAGGGGCATTCCAATTTTGGAAACAATCTCGATTCCTTTCGAAAGGCCTCGAGAAAGGATGCCTATATTGAGGGCAATACAGGCAAAAAAGACAATCATTCCAAAGCCGCTGATTGCAAAAACCGAGTCGTTGGCCTCTCCTGTCAGGCTTGCAAAGAATTCCGCAGGTGGCGTTTTCTTGAAGCCATTCATCAGCGAGAAACCGGCGTAGGCCATGCACCACGATTCGATGTAGAGATAGTACGAAGCAATGATCAAGTTCGACCAGAGGCCAAACACGCCAAAGTATTTCCAGAACCGGCGACGCCCCATCGAATCGAAGATTCCGGGAGTCGAATGGTGTCCGAATTGTCCGCCATAGCGGCCCATCGTCCATTCGATCCACATCAGAGGCAGGCCCAGTAGCAGGAAGACCACCATATACGGAATCAGGAATGCACCGCCACCGTTCTTCACGGCCTGTGCGGGAAACCGTAGGAAGTTTCCAAGCCCAACTGCGTTGCCTGCCATCGCCAGAACGAGACCGATGCGTGACGCCCACTGTTCGCGTTTCGGATCACCGGTCATTGGCACCTCATGGGTTCAAGAGTAATGACATGAATTGACAGTTGGAAACAGGAGCATCAGTCAGCCTTCAGCAAGCGGCGTGCCTGCCGAGGTCCATCAGGCATTCGAAGGGCCATCGGAAGGAGTCGACTTCTTCGCATGATGCGATCGATGTGCCCACCATTCCCAGACCATGGGAAGTATCGACAGACCAATGATGCCCAGCACGACCAGTTCAAAGTTCTTCTGGACGATTTCAAAGCCACCGAACCAGTAGCCCGCGAAAAGCAAAGAGACGACCCACAAGACGCCGCCCGCGATGTTGTAAACGATGAATTGCCGATAGTTCATCGCACCGACACCGGCGACGAATGGCGCAAGTGTTCTGACGATCGGAACGAACCGGGCGATCACAATTGTTTTGACGCCGTACTTTTCAAAGAACGAGTGGGTCTTATCAATGCTGGCCTTATTGACGAACGGAATTTTGCCATTCAGGGCCCGGGCACCAATCCAATACCCCAATGCGTAGTTGATGGTGTCTCCTAGAATCGCCGCGACGATCAGCATGGGGATCAGCCATTCCATATGCAACGAACGGTCCGCTGCGAACGCACCGGCAGCGAAGAGCAACGAATCGCCGGGAAGGAACGGTGTCACCACCAATCCTGTTTCACAAAAGATGACGGCGAACAGAATCCAGTGGGTCCAGACGCCGTAGTCTTTGACCAATTCCTTCAGCTTGTCGTCAAGATGAAGGATAAAGTCGATCCACCATTTGATGCCTTCGGGTTCGGCGGCGAGATCTGCGAACACAAAAATCGAATTCAATGAATCCATCAGCTCGTTCATGAAAACCATTTCAAATCGTTGAGTCGTAGCGAAGCGTCGAGTTGCAAAAGAACGAGCACCGTTCTGCGGTCGGGGCGGATCCCCGTGTGATCCATTTCAAGTCCGGAACCAGTCGATGTAGCCCTTTGACTGAAACGTGGCCAACATCGAGATCACGGCCATGAATGTGAAGAACACACCTCCGAATGCAAGTACGGCGATTCGCGATTTCGGGGGATGCAGTTCACGCGGCAGCAAGAGTTGATTGATGAAGATCACATGGACACAACTGAAGCCGAGGGCATAGTTGTAAATGATTGTGGACCAAACCAGCAGTTGCGTCGAGTCGACGAAGATCAGCATCATCAACCCGACCGTGGCATAGACGAGCAAGACCGAGAAATAGACTTTGCTGATATGTTTGGTTTCCAAATTCCGAAGGCTCGGTAACCCCGTCCAGAAGACATCGATCCAACGCCTGAGCACGCCATCCGCGGTCGAAGCCATGCTTGTGCCCAAGACCAGAACCCCGCAAAACAGCGTGGTGAACCAGAAGATGTAGTTCGGCCAGGGACGTTGTGACGCTTTCACGCCCAGCATGACATCTTTTTCATCCGCGGTTTCTGGCAGTCCCGTTTCGACTTTTCCCGTGACGGTTTCTGCGACACCGTTCGCCGTCATCGCTGCCGCCAGATATTTTTCGCTTTCTTTCAGCGGTTTGTCTTTGGGGAGAAACTGAACCGACAACATGCTGGGCAGCGCCAAGCCAATGAAACAGGCAGGCATCCAGATCCAGAACTGCTCGCGCGAGACATGCTTGACCCATCCCTTCCACCGCTTCAAGGACTCGGCACTGATGGGAAAGACCATTCCGACGTGCGACAGTTCAATGGCTTGACCACCGACAAAACTCGGAATGCCGCCGACATGTTTCCCCATCCCCCACCCCTGCTCACGCGTGTAGGTGCTAATGGGGGTATTCGTCAGGCCTCCGTTCCCCGAGATGGCGATCATGGCAGTCAGGAAACTGATCCAGGTCAGATCGATTTTCGGCCATCCGCGGCCCTGAGCCATACTGACAAAAATATTGTCGATATTGTTGTCGCGAATCGAATCTGCCTGATCGAGGACTCCGTCGCCGTTGAGATCTTTCAAAGCGACCACGGGAACGTTCCCCACTTTGAAAAAGCCGCTGAAGATCTCCGTCCAGGTGTCCGACCGTGAATAGAACAGGGCCAGAAAGACCAGAAAGCCACCAACGAAGAACAGCTTGAACGTCATGATCCGCTTGATCGAATCGTAGACTTTGCCGCCAAACATCAACGGCAGCATGACGATCAAAAAGGTGGCACATCCCAGGAACTGCTTCAGTTGGACGTGGGAGGGATTTAGGTCGTTGGGAAGTTCGCCAAGCCAGATCGCCGAGAGGGGCACAGCAGTACTGGAAGCGAGATAGGGTAGGAATGAACCGCAGTCGAGGACCAGATAGATGAACAGCCAGAATTTGGGACCGGGCAGGGTGCGAAACTTTCCGGTGAAAATGGGTTCGCCCGTGTACAGCGTATACCGGCTGATCTCGACGTTATAGATCACCTGAACAAAGATACTGATTGCAGCGAGCCAAAGTAGTCCGCCGCCATAGCGTGATGTGACGACAGGCCCTGTTAACCACTCGCCGCCGCCGATTGCGGCAGACGCCATGACCAGCCCCGGTCCAAGCATGGCGGTCAGATTCCACCATGAAAACGCCGGTGCTTCGGGAAGCTCGCCGCCGTCCCAGCGTGGCATTTCTTTGGAACCGGGGTGAGGCGGAAAGACGTCCGTGGCGATGCGAATGTCGTCAGAGGGTGCTTGCATGGGCGCTTTCAACCAACCAAGACGATGTGAATTAACGCGGGAATTCCGCACGAACTCAGAATGGTAATCTCTGATTCGATCAGATGCGAGCATGATGGCGGTCATTTATCCGCTGCCACACTCGAAATTTGCTACGATCGTTTGGGTTACATCATTCGCCCGACGTGGAGGGGTTTCGGGGCGGCGGGTCGACGGGTCGCAAGCGGCGAACCTGTTCCGATTGGCATCTTAAAGGCCCAATCGATTTGCCGCTGTGAGACACCAGAGGTATTATCGCTTCGAGCGTGTTTGGAGTGGCCTCGAACGCGTGAAGAAGTCCTTCTGTTCGAGTGCAGGCGACGTGAGAGGTCTGAAATAATGAGCGACGTTTCGTGTGCCGAAAGCCTGGCAAGTCTCGCGAAAAACGGTTCGATTGCGACCACACGCAATCGCGTCACAATCGACCTTGACCAATCACGAGCTGCGGGTGTTTTGATCGGGCGAAGTGTCACAGTGCGAACACTCATCTTGCTCGTCGCCATGAGCTGGATGTCGCTCTCGTGTATCGCCCGCGCGGATGAGGGCCTGGACGACTACAACGTCGCGGTCAGCCTGTTCAATCAGAGCCGGTGGAAACCGGCTACCGAACAGTTCCGACAATTCCTGGTCAATCACGCCAAGCACGAAAAGGCACCCCTGGCTCGCCTGTATCTTGGACTGACACTCGGCAAGCTCGAGGACTACAAGGCGGCTCGCGATGAACTTCGACGTTTCGCGGACGAAAATCGGCAGAACCCCAATCTGGGTCAGGCGCGGTATCGCATCGGCGAATGTAGCTATCTGATGGATGACTGGACCAACGCCCGGGTGGAACTTGAGGAGTTTGTCGAGACCTTCCCGGGCGACGCGATGTGTGAGTATGCCTTACCGTATTTGGGTGACACGATCCTGAGACAGAAGGATCCCGCTGCCGCGTTACCGGTCTTTGATCGCTCGATTGAGAAGTTCCCTCGGGGACGACTGATTGACGACGCCAAGTTTGGCCGCGCCCGATCTCTCGAGCTGTTGAAACGATTCGACGATGCCATCGGGCAGTATCTGGATCTTGCGAAAAAGAAGGATGGCGCACGCGCTGCCGATGCGCAGTTGCATTTGGGGGCGATCTACTTTGAGAGAAAACAATACCCCGAGGCAATTGCTTCGTATTCGGAGTTTGCAAACGACTTCCCTCAAAGCCCACAACTTCCACAGGCCCAGCTTAATCTGGGATATGCCTACTATCAGTCAGGCAAATTTGCCGAGGCTGCCCGCCAGTTCGAGCGAGTTTCCAAAGAGAAGTCACAAGTGACCACGGCGAGTTACTGGTTGGGCCGCAGCCTGAAGTCACTTGGAGACTACTCGAAGGCATCCGAAGTCCTCCAAACGGCGGCTGCGGGTGCGAAAGACCTGCCCCTCTTCGAAGCGATCACGTTTGAGCAGGCGCTCTGTGAACGCTATCAGCAGCATCCTGTCGAAGCGCGTCAGTACTTTGAGCAAGTTCTGGCCAAGTTCCCCACCGGAGACTTAGCCGATGACAGCCTGCACGCACTGATCGAGCTATCGATCGACGCCGGCGATCTGCCCGAGGCCGAAAAACTGCTAGCTCGTTTTGGACAGGAATTCCCCCAGAGCGGCCTTCGCCTGCAAGTCGAAATGTTGAGCGGTCGACTCGATCTGGTACGGGCGGGGGCGGCGAAGCGGGACAAGAAGCCGAATGGTGATGTCGTCGCATTCTATGAATCCGCGGCACAGCACTTCGACCATGTCTTGAATGAAAGCACGATTCCACGAACGCAACGACAGGCGCGGTACTATCTCGCGTTGACTCGTCAACTGCAGGAAAAGCCAGCTCAGGCCATTGAGCTGATTGCGCCGCTGGTTCAGCAAGTGGTGGCAGACGGAGCCAAAAGCGACTTCGTCGACGCCATCGTGCTGCAAGCCGATTGTCAGTATCAATTGAAAGACTATGAACCGGCGGTGGTCTCGACTCAGTCGTACCTTGACCTTGTCCCCAGTGGGCGACAACGGGCACGAGCCCTTTCACTGCAAGCCCTGGCCGCTGATGGCCTGAACAACACGACAATTGCTGTCGCGGCACTCGAACGATTGACCAAAGAGCACCCGAAACATGCACTGACAAGCCTCACGCTTCAAGAACTCGCCGAAGCGGCGGAAGCACGGCAGGAATGGTCTGCAGCAGCCAGATACTATGCAACGCTTGCCGACCTTGTCGCCGAGCCAGAAAAGAAAGCCTACGCACTACGCGGCGTGGCACTCGCTCAGTATTCGCAGCAGCAATTTGAAGACGCCGCCACGTCTTTCGGAAAGATCGTCGACGAATTCCCGAATCTCAGTTTGATTGCCGAGTGCGCGTACTATCGTGCAGAGTCCTGGCTGAAAGCCAAGCAGCCCGAAAAGGCGATGGGCTACTTCCAACAGATCTTTCAATCACTTCCAGAAGCTCAACCAGCTGCTCGCGGAGCAGAGCTTGAGCCGCCACTGGAGTACGCCTACAAGGCGGGTTGGTGGGTCGCCCGAATTCTAACGAAAGAGAATAAAATCGACGAGGCGGACGCTGCGTACGAAGCGTTACTGACGCGTTTTCCTGAAGCGAAAGAGCTCGACAAGCGTCTCTACGAGTGGGCGATCTTGAACCACGAGAATCAACGGTTTGAGCGGTCCGAAGTGATCTGGCGCCGCCTGATCAAAGACGCCCCCGAAAGCGTGTTTGCGAACAATGCAAAACTGCATCTGGCCGAGAGCGACTTCGATGCGAATCGATTTGAAGAGGCCGAGAAAGCGTTCAAAGAGCTCGCGACGAGCCCGCAGAGCACCGACGAAGTCAAAGAATGGTCGTTGTACCAGCTTGTGGTACTGGCCGTATTCCAGCAGCGCTGGGCCGATGTCAAAGCGATCGGTCAGCAGTTGCAGGAGCAATTCCCCAACAGCATTCATCGTTACTACGTCGCATACGGTCAGGCCGAGTCGTACTTGACGGCGGCCAAGCCCACGCCCGATGAACTGACTGCCGCAAGAGAGATTCTGAATAGCCTGCGAAAAGAAGCAGGAAATACCGAGGTCGCCCAGACCGAATGGTTTGATCGCGTGTGGGTCTTGCTCGCCGAGATTCATTTCCGCGAACAACACGAAGATGAAGTCCGCACCGTAGTTGAAGAACTGAAGTTGCGAGCACCGAAGTCACCATTCCTCTATCAGGCCGAAGAGGTCCTGGGGCGAAGCTACAAACAGCAGGCGAAATTTGAGGACGCCCGCGCGGCATTTGAGCGGGTGCTGGCGAATCCTGCGGCAAACCGAACAGAAACTGCGGCCAAAGCCCAGTTCATGATTGGCGAAACGTACTTCCTGCAAGAGAAATGGAGCTCCGCGTTCGTTGCGTATTACAAGGTCTATAGCCTGTATAAGTTTCCGGATTGGCAAGCGTTCGGACTATTAATGTCAGGCCGCTGTGATGAAAACCAGGGCGAATGGAAGCAGGCGATTGAGACGTACGAACGGTTGATGCAGGAGTTCCCAAACTTCCCTCAAATGGACGACGTCAAGATGCGATTGGAAATGGCTCGCAAGAAGGTGGGCGGATAGTCCTCTCCGAACTTCAAACCTGAATGACGTGGTGGTGAACTCGCGGCAAGTAGGCCAATGAGCCTGTGGACGATGCTCGTCTTCTCGCCAGAACGGGATGACGACGCCGCTTGTGCGATGCGTACAAGGGGGGGCGACGGAGCGGACGGCTGACCTGCGTGTCCCGCAGTTCGCCCGCAGTCAATTTCCATTCCGAGAAAGCCGAATCGCATTCGGTGTGTGAATCAAAAGCATGAGGCTGTTCTCGCGAACAGCCTCATCATGACATCATCTCGGTTCTCGCCTGAGAATCACGCTTTAGCGTGCCATCGACGATTGCAATTCGGGCTTGCCAGCCAGAGCCATCTCTTTCGTGCGCACGACGAGTGGACTGAACACCAAGACGCTGTAAAACGCGGTGCTCAAGAATGCCTGCCCAGCAAACGGGATCGCATTCAGGTAGCAGGTGTAAAGTCCAGCCAGCGAGTGTGGAAGGTCGGATTGAATGCAGAAGTAAACGAAGTTGGTCACGACGAAAAACAGGACCTCGGCCAGAACACCACGTGTGAATGCGTCGACACCGCGTGCGGGCCAACTGCGGCGATTGAGGCCGGCTCCCATCATGGCTGCCAGCAAGTAACAGAC
Source organism: Schlesneria paludicola DSM 18645 (assembly GCF_000255655.1). Lineage (NCBI taxonomy): Bacteria > Pseudomonadati > Planctomycetota > Planctomycetia > Planctomycetales > Planctomycetaceae > Schlesneria > Schlesneria paludicola. The sequence continues at coordinate 951,210 of NZ_JH636435.1, forward strand.
ATAGGCGGACCAGCGATCGCCTTGGAACGCCCAGGAGAAATTCCCTGTCATCGCCCAGATACTCAGGTCGCTGACGAACAATCCGATCAGCGGCAGGCCAACGGCCCAGCGACGGTCTGCCAGGTATGCCCCCGAATACAGACAGATCGCCATCATGGGCATGAAGTGCCAAGGATAGTAGATCACCGTGGGGTTAAGCGTCACGTTGTATGTGGTCAGAAAGTACGGCAACAGACGTAAGACGACTGTGAAGGCCAACATGCCAATCACAAATTTCACTTTCGATGGCATTTCAGTTCCCTTTGAATCGATGGTAGCACCGACCATGTTCACGAGTTTTTTCAATGTTTTCTTCGTTTGACAAATGAAGCCAGGACTTTAGGCGAATTCGCGTTCGCTTCGCAAGCGAAATCCGTACCTAAAACCGCTCGGGCAGTGGCCCTTCGCGAACGAGCGGCGTTTTATGCACCGGGCAGTTTCGCGTCCCATTGCCCGTCTGCAGTTGTTCCATCGAACCAACAGGTTTCCACGCTTGACACTTCTCGCAATACATCCCGGGAACAAGGGTTGGTTCGCCGGTACCTGGGTGCGCTTCGGGCGAGTTTCGGGCCCGAAGCAAAAAGGATTCACCCGATTTCGTATCAACGTACACAATTTCTTGAAGCTGGTCTTCGCGAACCGGTTGCGCCCCACTGAAGAGCAACGGAGTGGCAATTCGCATGACGGCAATGAGAATGGCCAGCACCAGAATGGAGCGGACATAAACCATGTTAACTGTTCCATCGACGGTTGATCGCAAAGGCGATTGGATTGACATGAAACCACGATGCACTACTGAAGATCGTACAGTTCGTCCTGTTTCAGCGGATCATTCAAGTTCCCGTCACTCACAAACCCCAGTCGTTTGGCATCCATCTTGGTGGCTTGCGGCTGCGCCATGTAATTCGATCCGGGCACCTGAATCCCAAAGTGTCGGCTGCGTGATTCCACATGGCCGTCCATGAAAGCAACATTGGCCGTGTCGGTGTGACGAAAATGAGTCGTGGCAAAGTTTTGACTTGGCGGTTCGAGAAGCCAGTTTTCTTGAAATGTCAGCGAGAAATCCACTTGGGCCGAATCACCAAACACAACCGTCTGAGTCATTTGCATCACGTCGCGCAGTTGCTTGAAATCGGCCTTCACGCTGAACGCGGGATAGTTCGAGAAGTCGTACTTGATTCCATAACCCAAGTACCGCCCGTTGAAGCCGTATCCGCAGGCCATCTGGCCAAACCGGACGAGATCAACCTGGGGGGGGCCAAAATTGGGACACTGATAGGCGGAGTAGTTCGTTTCCATATACGGAGCCAATTGCCCCTTGCTGAAATCAAGTTGTTTGGCCGTGACCGGTTCATCATAGTTCACATTTCCGAACCAGAAGCGAACCTGTCCAACCGATGGGTATGCAGAGGCATTGGCAATGAATTTGCCATCATCAATCCGATAGCAGGGCAGGCTTCCCGCGTAGGTTTCGGCGTAGTTGTGCAGTGCCAGAGCCAGTTGCTTCAGGTTATTTTTGCACTGGGTTCGGCGCGCCGCCTCGCGCGCCTGTTGGACAGCGGGCAGCAGTAGCGCAATGAGAACCGCGATAATGGCAATCACGACCAGAAGTTCAATCAGGGTAAATCCCTGTCGGCGTGGTCGGACCTGAGGACGCAAAAGAGCTGGCATGACAATTCTCCGTTGTGGCATCGAACGGTATCACGATTCGACAACGAACAAACGGTCGTCCGACATACCCAATGATGTCTTCATCACACGCATTCCGTGCAGTGAAAACTCAGGGTACGTCAATGCCTGCCCAGGCAGAGCAAGAGACAACGGTTCGTTCAGCGCGAAGTCGTTGATACACGAATCTGACAACTGGGCAGGTCTTCTGGCTCCCGGATCACACTACTAACCGCGCCTTCCCAAGCATTGCTGCTCAGTGGCCTATGCGGCGTTTGTCCCCGGATACAGCGGCGGGACCGCGACGGATTCACACCGTCTTCCCTATTCTTCCGTAGAACACTCGTCTACGGACACCCGTGTCGATCGCACATGGTAACGTCCATTGGTCGATTTGCAACGAATCTTCCCAGGGATTACGGGACCAGCCGGCGCCGGACGAGAGCAGGGGAGCAGGGGAGCATCCCGGGTGTGCATTGCCTAGACGACGCCCGCCTGAAGCGTTCCGCGGAGCAGTTGATTGGCAGCTTGATCGCTGCCGCAATCTTGCCGGGCGGAGTCGAACGTGATTTCTCGGCCGACTCGATAAGAAATATTCCCCAGATGGCACATAGTGCTTGCCAGTTGACCCACTTGCAAACTGGCCGCAGGAGTCTGTCGGCTCTTGATGCAATCAATGAACTGCCGCAAATGCGTGGTCAGCAAGTCGGACGCATCCGCAGTGATATTTTCACTGTGGTCATAGACTTTCCAACCACCTCGATCGACAACCAGCGTTCCCAGTTCACCGTGAAATGAAACGCCGGAACTTCGCCCTTCGATCCCATGGGACGACCACAGCCGGTGCTCCCAAAGAATTGTCTTTTTCTCGAAGGCATATTGGACCGATAGCGTATCGGGAGTCTCTTGGTCATCATCGAACGCATACTGACCGCCGACTGCGGAAATCCGTGTCGGTGATTCTACGCCCAGCCCCCAGCGGGCGACATCCAACATGTGGACGCCCCAATGTGCGAGTTCGCCTCCGCCGTAATCCCAGAACCAGCGCCAATTGAAGTGAAAGCGGTTTGGATTGAAATCCCGGGCCGGTGCTGAGCCGAGCCACTGGGAATAATCAACTTGCAACGGCGTTTCGCATTCCGATTTTCTTCCAATCGTGCGACGTCGATGCACAATCCAGGCCTTGGCCAGCCTGACCGATCCCAATCGACCGCTACGCAGAAAGTCGACGGCCGACCGAAAATGACTGCCGCTTCGCTGTTGCAGTCCAACCTGCACAACACGGCCCGCCTGGGATGCGGCGTGTATCATCAACGGCCCTTCTGCGACGAAGTGCGTCGAGGGACTTTCGAGATAGACATCCTTTCCTGCCTGGCAGGCAAGGATTGTCATCGCCGCATGCCAATGGTCCGGTGTCGCGACAACGACTGCGTCAATGGCGGGATCGTCGAGCAATCGACGGAAATCCCGTTCGATCGCCGGTGCAGGCCGCCCCGCCTCGACAACGGCGTGCACGGCTGGTGCAAATTGAGAATCGTCGATGTCGCACAGCGACCGAATCTCGACATCGCTTTGTTTCGCCAGTTCGCCGGCGAGAATCTTGCCCTGATTGCGGATTCCAATGACACCCACGCGAACACGGTCGCTGGCCCAGGAGCCAGACTTGGCCGTCGCAGTCGAAGCCGTGAGTCCGACGACGCCGACACCGACCATTTGCTGGGCACTTCGTCCCAGGAATTGGCGGCGGCTGACTTCGCGCAATTTAAACTCGTCGGTATTCATCGTGTTTCGCTTCGAGAAGGTCCCTGACCCCGAACAAATATTATATCCGATCCAATGAGTCGACCCAACGACCGATTTCGTCAATCGCATCATCCACGGGATATTTTGGTCCAAGGCCCTTGATCAATGTGAAGCTCACGGGCAGTCGAAGCTTTCGTAGCTCTGCGACCGAAAGCTGAACGCGAGGCAGCAATTTGTCCTCGTCGCCGCACAGGAAGAAATACTGCTGCCGAAGGTCCGGCTCACTTTCGGGCGGTTGCCCAACAAAGGGTGCCGCGGTGACAACCACGCCACGCACGACGTCGCGCGATCGCGTCGCAAGTAACCACCCCATGAGCGCCCCGGTGCTATGGGCGTGGACCACAATTCTCGAACTGTCGATCGTATATCGCTCACGCATGTGACCGATCAGCCCTTTGATAAATCCCGCTTCGCCCGGTTGCCAGGCCGCCACCTTCTCGGCCAAAGGAGCGACGAGAATCAGACCACGGCGATCGCAAACACTTTTCCATTGTTTGACGATCTGAGCTTCCATCGTGTCGCCCTTCGGGTGGACCCACACCACGAGCCCCATCGCGTTCGAAGGATCGTAGGTCTCTGGGACATACGCCCAGTAGTCGTGATCGTACCCTGCAAGTGTTTCTGTAAAACGCCCTGTCGGGAGTTGGCCTTTCGGCTTTTCCGCAAGTCTTTCTTTCGCCGGCTCAGCAGGGACATTGACGTCTTGCCCGGGTGCAGACCGTATTGCCGCCGTCTCCGTAGGCAAATCATCAACAACGGCCTCGGGCACCGTCCCCAGCGTCACTTGAACGTCGTTCTCGCGACCATCTCGGGCATAGCGAATTGTGACGACGTCTCCCGGGCGGCTGCGACCGATGCGTTCACGCAATGCTTGAACATCCGCGAGATCCGCCCCTTCGTACGCGCGAAGGTGATCACCCCTTTCGATCCCGGATTTCGCGGCCGGACTGTCCTTGAACACATACCGAACGACGACAGGCCCTTCGACCTGATGGCGTTCCGGCAAAATGCCGAGATACGGAAGTTCATAGGGAATGAGCCGCCCGACCAATGACAGCTCCGTCGGAATCGTCTGGTCGCCCCGCTGGAGGACGAGCTTGAGCGTTTCACCGGCATATTTGCGGCCAACGACGTGCTTGAGCTGGGCGACACGGACGATTCGCTCGCCGTCGGCTTCAATGATCCGATCGTTCGTCTTGAGGCCTGCCTGCTGTGCAGGCGAGTTGTATCGTACGCGGTCGACAATACAAGGAACGTTGAGCGCCTGACCTCCGGCGAATGTAATTCCCATTAAGCCGGGCAGGAGGTCGGTCCCTTGTTTCAGTTGTTCGAGCGACGCAAAAGTCTCTTCCATGGGAATGGCAAAACCGATTCCGCCGTCGTACCACTCAACGCCCGCCATTTCTCCCGAACCTGTCGGCGAAAGGGGGGCAATGACACCGAGAACTCGGCCTTCGACATCGACCAACGCCCCTCCGTAGTTCACGGGGGACGTTTTTGCATCCGTCTGAATCGCTTTCCCCCAAACGCGATTGATGGCGCTGACGATTCCCACCGAAATACTTGGCGTCGCGTTGTCGAGCGTTCTTCCGAGCGCCAATGCCCATTGACCGACCTTGATCTCGGTTCTCGGAACGGGGATCGCGGGAACCAGATCCTCGGCATCGACCTTCAGCAGCGTCAATTGTCGCAGACGATCATTCGCGACCTGCCGGGCAGCGAAGCGTCGCCCATCCGGAAGCGTCACCATGATCGAAGCGGGCTTCGAAATAAAATTGAAACTGCTGGTCACGATGTATCCGTCCGCCGAGACAACGACTCCGGATGTCGGGCCATTTCCCAGCAGAACATCATCGACCTGCTCCAAGCCGCCGACCGTTTCGATCCGAACGACAGAGGGCCCTGCAAACGCGGCCGCATGCTTGAAAGCCTGCTCTTCAAGAGCCTCAAGCCGGGGAGATTCCGGAGACGGATCCGCCGCCGCCCAGGCGGCCGGAGTCGCAGCGAGCCCAAGCACGATGATTAGTAACAGTCGCAGCATGAATTGAACCTCGTCACGCGCGAACGAGACGGTTGCTGTTTTCCACCGCTACGGACCAGTCGCGGGCAATTCAAGATGCCCCTTACCCTCGCTCTGTTACGAGGCTGGTGCGCTCACGCGGGTTCCCAACCGTTCGCCAGCAATGACGCGTTCGATGTTACCCGGCTTTTGGTAATTGAGCACCACAATCGGAATATTATGCTCCATGCAATGATGAATTGCCTGGGCGTCCATGACCTGGAGGTTCTGTCGCAGAACGTCTTGGAAGGTGATTTCCGAGTATCGAACCGCGTGTGGATTCTTCAGAGGGTCATCCGAATAAACCCCGTCGACGCGCGTGGCCTTCACCACCAGATCGGCGTCAATTTCGCGAGCCCGCAAAGCGGCCGCGGTATCTGTCGTCACGAACGGGCTGCCAGTGCCCGCAGCAAGAATCACAACTCGCCCTTTTTCCAAGTGGCGGATACAGCGTCGCCGAATAAAAGGCTCGGCAACAGGCGGAATCGGGATCGCGCTTTGCACGCGCGTCGGGACCCCGAAATGCTCCAGAACGTCCTGCAACGCCAGGGCATTGATGGCCGTCCCCAGCATCCCCATGTAATGGGCCGTCGACGGTACGATGATCGAATTGGTGGACGAGAATGTTTTCCCACGAAGGATGTTCCCTCCGCCACACACGATTGCCAGTTGCACGCCGCTTTCGACGACGCGCTTGATCTGCTCGCAAATCACCTGGACTTCAGAAAGGCTGATACCGGATTCACCTGGGCGCGCAAAGCTCTCGCCACTTAGCTTCAGCAACACGCGCTTGTATTTGGGCTGCGGACCGGAAGGCATCAACAACTCTCCGAAATCAATCTCTGATCATATTGCAAGAGGCAAACAACACAAATCGCCCCTCGGTCGCGCGAGCAGTCGAGTCCAAGAACGACTCAGCCACGGCAAACGACTCGCCACAGCGAAATCACAAACATTGATCGAACAGGCCGCCCTCACGCACGACCGACAAGGCAAGCCGGTCGTGCGCGGGGTGAATCCTTGTTCAATCAGTTTCCGAGCAGCCAACGGGTGAACCCGACAGCCTTCAAACCTTCTTCAGCCAACGCCTGGCTGACCGTCTTCGAATCGTCCTTCGCGAACAATTGGAAGTTGAGCACACCTTGTTCCGCGTAATACGTTTTCATCCGGCCATCGACGATTTTTTCGACGATGTTGGCGGGCTTTCCCGAAGCGGCCGCTTCGGCGCTTAACCGAGTTCGCTCGGCAGCGACATCCGCAGCGGGAAGCTCTTCGTGAAGAGCAACCAACGGCTTGAGGGCGACGACGTGCATTGCAACATCGCGCAGCACGCCTGCTGTTTTCTTGTCGCCGCTGGCACGGAACAGAGCGCCGGCCTTGCCGTCGTGATGCGCATAAGCTCCGGCAGGGCCATCCACTCGCAAGACGCGAGCAAGTACCATCTTTTCACGAATCTTGCCGACAACTTCTTCGAGCAATTCGCCGAGTGTTGTACCAGGCCGATCGGGAGCAGGCTGAGCGAGCAATGCTTCTGGGGTGGCGGCGCCTGGCCCTTCGAGCAACTGCTTCACACATTGATCGGCCAGGAACAGGAAATCGTCAGCCTTGGCGACCGGAGCCGATTCGCATTGCAGTTCGATCATTGCCGCGTGCGAGCCATCTGCCGCAACGGCGACCCGAATCAAGCCTTCGCTCGTGGCGTTCTCGGCGCGCTTGAGCGTCACCTTCTTGTTCGATTCTTTCAGAATCTCAATCGCACGCTGCGGATCGCCTTGAGCCTCCGTGAGCGCCCGTTTGACTTCCATCATCGGCAAATTGGTCAGATCACGCAGTTCTTTGACTGCCTGAGCGGTGATCTCGGCCATGACTATCACTCCTCATTTGAACACTGAATGGCACTGGGAAACGACGACCGCTCGGGTCATCTGCATAGGACGGATGTCGAGGGGACGAGACTTCTACAGCCACAAAACTTACAGCCACAAAACAATTGTCGTGCAACTCTGCGGTCTCGGCAACGCATCATCCACGCGAACAGTGTAGCAGAAATACGACACCCGACCGCGTGAATGTAAGACTCCCCAACAACACCGGGAGGACTCGCTCGACAAGTGATTTCACTCGTCAAGCAGAGTCCTCGGTGGTTTTCTCGTGACGCACGTCACCCGCAAAATCGATCGTAAAATTACGATTGGATCGACGGACGAGCCTTGTATTGCTCTTCGAGCGGTTGCTCGACTTCTTCCTTCGGAACCTGATTGCGGCCTTCGGCGATCGCATCGGTCAGGTGCTTCAGAACCAACTGAATCGAACGAATGCTGTCGTCGTTACCGGGGATTGGCAGATCGACGTCATCGGGATTGCAATCGGTATCGAGCAGTGCGATGACCTTGATTCCGACCAGATGAGCTTCATGAACGACGTTGTGCTCTTTCTTGGGATCCACAACGATGATTGCTTCGGGCAATCGATTCATCAGCCGCAAACCATTGATATTGCGAAGCATCTTGCGGTGCTCTCGCAACAACTTGGATTGCATCTTCTTCGAATAGGTGTTGATGTCACCCGACGAGAAGATTTGATCGAGCTCTTCCAATCGCTTCATGCGAGTTCGCATGGTCCGGAAGTTGGTGAAGATTCCACCCAACCAGCGGTAATCAACGAAGGGCATGTTGACCGACGTCGCACAATCGCGAATCGTTTCAGCCGCTTGCTTTTTCGTACCACAGAACAGAACCAAGCTGCCCTGGGACGCCACTTTGTGCAGGTACTTCTTCGCGCGCAACAAGCCGCGAATCGTTTCCTTAATATCAATGATGTGGATGAGATTGCGGCGACCATAAATGTAAGGCCGCATTTTGGGGTTCCAACGGCTCGTCCGATGGCCGTAATGAATACCCGCTTCCAGAAAATCTTTCACCACAATTTCTGACACGTTGCCGACTCCTCCACGCAAAATGAGCGGGTTCCAGAATCTGATCCTGATTGTTTCAACGATCTGACTCCGCAGAAATTGCGGAGTTACCCAAGGCACGCATCGTAACGGCAGGGTTTAATTGCGTCAAATGATCGCAACTTACGACTGACGAAGTGATTGATAAACCCGTGCGACCCGACGTGCCTGCGAAACCAATGGTGAGCAAACCGAACGTCAGCAATGAGCCACGCCACACTGACAGTGCTCTGCGACGGCCCGCGCAAATGAAGAATCTCGACCGTAAAAAAATAGGCCCTCAGGACTGGATTAGATCCTGAGGGCGCTGCATGTGTGTCCGAGGTTTGAATGATTCCGGCGAATGACGATCCATCGTTTACTGACACACAGAAAATGAATGGGCGGATTATGGCGACTCGAATTCGACTGTCAACCGTGAATTCAAGAATTTCGAGAATCCGCGCTGTTTCGCCTCGTCGCCATCCCCTGTTCGTTTCGATCTCGTGCGAATTGCCTCGACATGTTCAGATTTGACGCAAGCGGCAAGCCCACGTCCCCAGGCGTCGCGACTTGCCGACGCCCAATCCTCGGAGGCAAACACTCTTAGTACTTCCACTCCACCCCGATGTTAAACATCGAGTTGTAGTAATTCGATTTCTCGCGATTCAACTGAGGAGTGTTAGGCCACTGATTCCAGATAATCGCATTCTGCGGCCGGTAAACATCACCGAGGAACAGGAATGTGTAACCACCTGTCAGCGTCGCCTGCTCGAACAGTTCCATTTTATTGAGGTAAGGAATCAAATTGAAGATCGGCACCTTGAAGTTAATCTGCTGCTCGAACATTGGCGACATCGAGGTCGTCGTCTGGCGATTGACGAAGGACGTTGTGGAGGGATCGTTCGGCATTACCGGAACGGTATTGGGGGTAATGATGTTGAACGCGTTCCCAATCCCATAGCCGTTAACCTGACGATTCGAGACGTTCGCCAGTGCCCCCCCCTTGGTCTGCGTCCACAACTGGAACTTCTTCCCACCCATGTCGATGCGGAAGCCAATTTCAGGACCGGCCATATCCCCGACCGTGATCGAATTCAAGTGCGAGTGGAGGACATTGGGGCTATCGAATCCCGTCTGGAAGCTTGAAGGCGTCAGATACCCGACCCCTGACCCCGAGGTACCGCCCGTTCCCCCTGATGAGGTCGAACTGCCAGTACTTGACCCCGAGCCACCGCCCGAACTGATGGTATAACCCATACCACTGTCATAGGCGTCGAAGCTGAAACCTTCTTGAAGCCGAATATACTTGGCACCGGCAGTCGGACGGATCTTGATCTGCCCCCGCTCGTAGATCGAATTGAAATACCAGTCCGCATTACCACCCGCCAGCCTGGAAACAAAGTCGATATGAACCCCCATGTCATACCCAATGACAGCACCGTCATTGAGCTTTCCATCGAGTGAGGTTCCATCAGTATCAGCCCCCGCCAGCGGCAGCCCAAACCACGCATGCAAGTGTGACTGTGCGTTGTAATTGCGGTAGTCGTTGGCGTTCAGGTTGAGTAATGGATCATCCAGCCCAAACGAGGACCGCGATTGGCCTTGAGCGAAGGCCGACATGACGAAGCCGGTACCATCCGGATTGTCCCACCCGAACGTCCCTCGAACGCCCGAGGTGTAGAATGGATCCGACAAAATCCCCGTATCAAAGGACGGAAAAATCGTCGGTGTACCCGTCGTTCCACTCCCCGTTCCGCCGGAACCGCCAGTCGAGCCCCCTGAACTCGTCGAGCCCGCAGAACGGACAGGACCAGTCCCTGGCGGCGTCTGGTTGTACTGAGTCGGAATCGTCGACGTGTTGGAATTTGTCCCTGACGTCGTCGATGACGAGGTCGTCGACGAACTCGTGCTCGTTATGATGTTCGTTCCATACTTTGCCTCATCCGACAACGGATTGACATTCGTCGCACCGATCGGCCACGTCTTCGGCTTGGATGGCTTACCCATCAAGGCCTCGACCGTTAAATAATACTCACGGTTGCCCTGGAATATTTTGTTGTACCAGAACCCGCTCTCGTAAACAGTGGAGTCAACGGGTGGCCCTGCAAAGGGCGACACGTTGGGCCACTGATTCGCTCCAGGTGGATACCCCACAGCCCCATAGGCCTGTGGTTGCACCGGGCCATACGGCATCGTGTACGGTGCCGGTAGCATCCCCATGCCCACTTGGTCTGGATTGCCGTTGGATTTCATTCCAGGCGGCTGCGCATTAGCAACATTCGCTGTTGCCAACGCCAGACATCCACTCGTAATTGCCGCCAACCAGTGCCGTGTCCGCATCAGTCGTTCCCTGACTCTGAACGCCGTGAACTCGGAACAAAGTCCGTTTCGTCTCCGAATCGGGAAGCCCGTTCTCCGCTTCCTGATTCAACGATGACTCAACAGGCGCAGTGATCTGCGCTTAGCGGAAGTATCGGCGTGGTGGCCTGGTAAACTGTACCGAAGATCTGGGTTGTATCGAGAATTCGGCTTTTTCCGAATTGCGTGAGTCTACCGGAACACTGCTTCGGCCAAATCCGCCGCAGGCAACACACTCGGTGGCTCGGCCCATTTCTGATCGTGATTCGAGCCGACGGCCGATCGCGGCCTATCCCTGCAAATGACGTATGGTTGCGCTCGCTAGTGTCGTCAGGTCGTGATTTCTTCGCACTCCCTCGTAGCCTCGATTCGCCAAATCCGTCCGCAATGAACGGTCCTGTAGAATGTCCCAAAGCCTGTCGGCAATGGAATCCGGATCCTCGGGCTCTGCGAGCAGGCCGCCCCCTGTTGACTGAATCAACTCCGGTAGTGCCGCGTGGCGAGGCAGAACGACGGGCAGCCCGTTGGCCCAGGCTTCGAGAACATAGAGGCCTTTGGGTTCCTGAAAACGAGCGGGGACGCTGAAGACATCCAGCGATTTATAGAACGCGACCTTCTCGGCGTGAGTCGCGGGGCTTCCGATGTACTCGAAGGCATCGCCTAATGGCTCAGCCAATCGGCAAATCTTGCGGAAGTAGGCCTCGTTCTGCTTGCCGAGGTATCCACCCGTTCGCAAGCGAATATCGGGAATTCTCTTCTTCAGGCGAAGCACGCTGTCGACGATCAAATCGAAGCCTTTTTCGGGACAAATTCGAGCAAAGTACCCGACTGTCGGCGGACTTCCGAGCTGACTCTTGGGCCGTCCATCGTGATTCGCACAATCCACCGCCAAGGGCAGCTCGATAAATCGATTGCGCGGCAGGTCCAGATATTGGGACATGTAATCCGCGTAGAATCGACTATGGACAATATATCCGTCGAATTCCGCCGCCCGCTCCTTTAAGCGCGACATCACCAACGATCGATGTGGCTCGACTAATCCATCGAGAAACACATCGTCCCCCTGCAAGACGCAATAGACCCTTCCCGCGTAACGCTGCCTCAAAGCCCTCAATGATCCGACAAGCAACGAATTGCTAAAACAGACGACATCGGGCTTTAGCTGGCCGACAAAGTCCGCCAGTTCGTCGACGGCCTGCCGGTGTGGCCCGCTTTCGCCGAGTAGCATGGTGGCAGTCATGCTGCCCAGTTCCGCAGCGTCATTACTTACTCCTCCTCGCGTCGCAAGTTGGATCAGCCAAGGCGAATCCAGCCAATGCGTCATGAAACGAGGCAGCCTCCCCCAGAATGGCACATGATCATTGAGGTAAGTATTGATGCCACCAAAAAAAAGAGGCGACGACGTTTGATTTTCTTCGTCAACGCGGATCGGCGTATAAAGAGGTATCAGCGAGACTTCCGTTCCGGCCTGATGAAGGGCGCGAGCCCAGGTGTTGTCGTGCATACACGACCCGCAGAACATCCCCGCCCCGCCCGCCGTGATGATCGCCAGATGCATTTCAGCTCATTCCGAATCCAGCCGCCGTCAGTTCAACCTTCACAAATAAGCTTAGGCGCGCGCGGAAGAAAAAACGACCTGGGCGACCGCAGGAAAGAAACAGAGGCCAGCGCCACAATACGAACACTCAACCAACCGGCCGCACGCTAAAAGCGAATCGGCCAAAATTAACACCGATCGCGGACCCGCTGAAGAGCTCTGAACCATTGAGGCGGCGCAAGAACGCGCGCGATGGACATGAGTGGACCGCGGACCGAGCCCGGCGGGCAATCTCAGAACGTCGCACGTCCTGTGTAGGGCCTCATTCGTTTCGATCGCTGGGCAATTCACCATCGGCACGGTGCGCCATGTTCCTGAGGACCTTTGCATCAATCGATTTGCTGACCGATCGCGCAACACCGTCCCCCATCACGACGTTAAAGACGTCCGCATGCTGGCTGCTCGGCCCGCCAACCAGTTCGTGCTGCCCCTCAAGATTCGCCAGTTCATTCCTGAGAGTGCTGACATCATTTACTTGAACGGTTCCCGGATGCAGCTCATACCGAACATTGGCTTCATCAGCGCCTGCCACGCCTGTATTCTCTAATTTCCGGATGACAGCGTTGCCCAGTGACGCGCGGGTTCCCGAGGCCCAACTGAGCAGCCCACCCCAGCGCCCGACCGTCTCCATCACATAGGCCGTGTGGGAAAACCCATCGGAAATCTGATCTTCATCGATCGAGCTATTCAAGAACAAGACGCCGTTTTGATTCATGTCGATGGGGGCTTCAAAATCGTGATGAACTCCACGATACGACGACCCCGCGAGCGTCGCGAGATTCGCCGGGCAAATCAAAGTGGGAAACATGTGTCCAGACGCATCGCTGTTGGCCTTGTCGTAGACCGATTTCGTAAAGTCGAATCGACGAAATGTATTTTGCTGTTCCATGAATGGCAGAATCTGAACCAGCCACCCCATGTGGTATCCGCCGTCGGCCACCGACTTGATCGGCCCCGAATTATTCACAGAGCCTGATGGCAGAACGCGATGCGTCATCATGTAATTGTTAAGTGCCACGCCGATTTGCATCAGGTTGCTTTTGCACTGATTTCGCCGCGCCGACTCCCGCACCTGTTGAACCGCAGGCAGCAACATCGAAATCAGCAGGACCATTATGACAACGACAGCCAGCAGTTCGATCATGGTCAACCCAGATCGTCGAGACAGACTTCGCGAACCCGATTCTGCCGCAACTTTCTGCATGAAATTCGCTCCTGTCGCTCGATGGAGTTCCGTTGACACCACGAGCAGACTGCCGAAATCAAGGACGACAACCACCCCTGCACATTGGATGTCACGACGATTCAACGTTCCAAACAGTTTTCAACGCTCCGAACAGTTTGGCCCGCTTTATGCGTATCCTACTCTGGCCGTTGTTCCAGCGTCTGCCGTGAGCGAAGTGACTGGAGAAAGTGTAAAGACATTCCTTCTCTCTTGACACTCAGACGATCATTTAAAATCGAGTCTGCAATGCGATTGGATTCATCTTGTTGAGTTCGGCAGATTCAGCTAGTTTCTCGGCCTCTCGTCCAATCTTCACATCCATTCAGTTCGCCCGCCTGTCATTGCCTGACAGAATCTGGCTATTTCCTCGTTGGGATTCCGGTATGCGTCCCGTTGTCGGTTCGTTGCTGACAGCACTCGGTCTGATGATGGCCGCAGGGTGCGCATTGCCAGGTGGTTCATCACGCGGTACGGAAGGATCGGGGTTTCAGTCGAGACTTTCGTCCGAGAACGTGGATGCGGGATCAGAGCGCAGGCTCACATTCAAGAAGCCGCGAAGTGCGTCATCGTCTGTGGCGGATTCGGCCAGCGGCCAAGCCGACAAGCCAGCCTCCCGACGAATCCAAGCGGCATCAGATGAGTCTGAAGGACAAAATGGCGTCTCTGCGTTTACGGCGGGGCACTCATCCGATCATTCCCCCCAGCATCGCGACACAATCCCATCGCCCCAGCTCAGTTTCGCGGAGGCCAGCGACGAGGACTCGGACACCGCTTTGGTTTCTCAAGTCAGGCATGTGGAACTGAAGGACAACAACTCGAATCCGATCCAGTTGCAGGGACTGGATGTCGATGACGGAAGGACGCCTGAATCCGCATCAAAACCACTGATTTCGCCCTGGGATCAGACAGGTGACCGGGCCAAGAAATCGGAATCACGTCCGACGACTGTTGATCTTCAGACGATCACCGATGGGGCCCCTCGAAAATCGGCTGGAGTTGGTACCGAGAATCGACAATCGCCATCGGGCCTTTCGCGCATGCCATACCCGGCCCCTGTGGAAGTCCTTAAGCAAGCATCGCGTGGCGGCGGGCTTCAACAGGCCTCCGCAACAGCAAGTTCAACCGCAACCCCCTCGGCGTCCTGGCAGGCGGACCTCGACCAATTGATCGCCCGCCTGGAACAGGATCTTGCCCGCCAACCCGCCGATGGCCCGAGTGAGCCTCATTTCGACGCAGTCCGAAAGCAGGCACATCTTCGACTACTCTACTTGATTGCGGAGCGTCAAGAAGATGCACTGACCGCCATTCCACTCGCGAGCACCGCCCAACAAGAATTTTGGCAGCAGATGATCTGGGCGTTGTCGAATTCCTTGGATGCGGAACAATTCCCCGACTCTGATGAACGAGCCGCACAGACGCTGACGCCGCTAAGTTCCGCACTGCGTCAGATGCGGGAAGAAGCTCCTCTGTCGATCAAGAACATGTCCTTCTGCCGAAAAATCTCGTACTTCGGTAACTACGATCGCTTCCCGCGGAATGAGTTCACACCGGGCTATGAAGTGCTGCTCTACACTGAAATCGAGAACTTCACCAGCACGCCGACTGTCGATGGCGAGTACCGAACATCGCTGAAATCGCTGATGGAAATCGCCGACGCGACCGGAAAGGTGGTCTGGACCAAAGGATTCCCCTCCACGGAGGACTTCTGCCGCAATCCACGGCGCGACTATTTCCACAACTATCAATTCCATATCCCCGAAGACCTGCCGATCGGTTCATACTCGTTGAAGTTGACGATCGTGGATGAACTCAGCCATAAACGGGTCTCGAGTTCGCTGGGATTCGTGCTGAAGTAGGCCGCGCGCGACGCGAGCAGAAAAATCAATGGCGACAGGCACCCTCCGGAGTCAGTCCCCACTCTTTCCCACCCCTGACGTCGCTCGACTCGCCTGAATCATTGACCGGATGAAAATAATTTCCTCGTTACCAAGTTCCCGCTTGGTAACGCCTCTTGTTATCAAAGCCATCTCATGTATCCGTTCCTGGACCACCTTCGAGCCGGACTTCGTCGCTGCGGCGTCGAACAGTCCCGGGTGCTGGTCGCGGTTTCCGGTGGTGCAGACAGCGTGGCCTTGCTGCGAGGCCTGGCCACGATCGCCTCAGAGTTTTCGCTCGAATTGACGGTGGCCCATTTGAATCATCGGTTGCGCGGTGCGGCCAGTGACGCGGATGCAGACTGGGTTCGCGCGCTTGCTGCAGCACTGGCATTGCCCTCACAGATCGGAACGGTCGCGCCGGACGAATGGAACGCAGTCGGGAAAGGGATGGAGGAGACGGCTCGAACCGTCCGATACCAATTTTTGGAAGAGACCGCAGCGAAGTGCGAAACGAGTGCGATCGCACTCGCGCACACTGCCGACGATCAAGCAGAGACCGTCCTGCATCACATTCTACGAGGAACAGGCATCGCGGGACTTGGTGGGATGGCGCCCGTACGAAAGTCCGAATCCGGATCGCGTTTGCTGCGACCGATGCTGAATATTCGTCGAAAACAGGTCGAACAGTTCCTGAGCCAACTGACGCAAGATTTCCGGATCGACGCGACAAATACCGACACCACGATGACCAGGAATCGACTCAGACATGTGGTGCTGCCACTGCTGCGGAACGAAATCAATCCCCAGGTCGATGCGGCGATCTGTCGCCTTGCGGAACAGGCCACAGACGTCGAACAAATGGTTCGGCAACTCGCGAACAACCTGCTCGCACGTGCGTTGATTGATCAACAAGCGGATGCGTGCCGGATCGAGACGTCCGTTTTGTTTGACCAGCCAAGACACCTGGTGCGAGAGTTCTTCCGCGAGCTCTGGCGGCAACAACACTGGCCGCAACAGGCGATGACGTTTGAGCACTGGAACCGGCTTTGCGACATCCTCAGTAGTCGAGAGACAGTGACTTTTCCCGAACGAATCGAATCGCGTTTTCACGCCCTGAATTTGCTGGTCATTCGTCAGCTCTCCTGAACGAATATTGACAACTCGAAATTGCAAGGCCGTCAAGAACGTTCGTAACGTCAATAGCCGTGCGCAAAGGATGCGGTCAATCGGAATCGACGGAGGGGCCAGCGACCTTGAACTTGCAAAAATGCCAGAAGCCTCTGTACGGCCAATTTCTGTGAAAAGATTCTCACATCGACGACGGACTGCGATTTGCAGGCCAATTCTTCCCAGCGAAAGGTTTCTTGAAACGCTCTGTTGATGGAACTCGCAAAAATGCGTTTCAGGAGGATGGGACGAGGCTTGCGTCCCACGGGAACGGCACAAACGTCAACAGGCCTGCCGGACGGTGATTGATCTCAATTCATCGTTCGAAATGAACAGCGAGGCGATGCCATGAAACCTCTGAAATTTCTGATTCTGTTGTGGAGTATCAGCTCGCTTCTTCAACCTCGGGGACAAGCAGAACCACATAAGGTGGTGCCTCGTTCGCAACTGGCCGTTGATCTGATCAACCTGAAATCAGGACAGTCAGTACGCGGAGCAATCGTCGGCGCTGACGCCACGCGCATCACCGTTGTGGTCGCGCGCGATTGGTTGAAAGAGGCGTTGCCCAGCATTTATTTGAAGGCCACCGCCGACGAAGACACTGTACAAAAACAAGTTTCCGACCAATTGCAAACAAGGTTGAAACAAGAACTCGAAACAGCACCGAACGAATCCAGGCTCAAATTTTTCTTGAAGTCGGAAGAGGATCGAATCGGAGCAAGCTTGACGGGCACTCAATCTGTGGCGTCCTCGCAATTCGTCTGGGTCACACTATCGCCCCATTCCATCGCGAAGGTGACGCGTGCGGCACCGGATCGGCTACGCCTGGCGGTATGGGCGTGGAGTGAGATGCTTTCCCACGTCGAAACGCGAGATTTTCACGATCTTGAGCGCGAACTGAAACAGCGCAATATCGAACCAACCGCGCCGGCTCCGGACCTGACTGCCAAGCTGCCGCCGCGTCAGCAGGACGACCGAGAATGGGCGGCTCGATTGGCAATCCTCGATTACACGTTGTCAAAGCCAGTCAACTTCGAGGGGACGGCCGACGTGCTGATCCGATCCAACGGGGAACGTAACGAAATTAACGCGACACTGATCGTTTCGAAACTGATGCAGTCGCAAGCCGAATTATTCCTGAACGAGCTGATGTCCGAGCAAAATTCGGATTCGTCGCCGAACACCACCAGGAACTGGCTGAAATCTGCCGGGCGCGAAGCCGATCAGGAATCCGCTCGCGGATTGCGGGTCACCCAGGTTCTGGTGAAATCCGACGGGAAACAGGCCATTGTTGAGATGGCATTCGCCGCCCGAATGCCAGACAAGACCTGGGAAGTGATCTGGTCTCATCAAGAACTGCGGGATGGAACGGCACCAAGAGCCAATCTCGAGGCCAAGATTCTCGCCGATCCACAGCTGAAGCAACTCTTAAACACACTGTCTGCGACCGGCCTTAGCGCCAACGATCAAATCCAGAAGGCAATTCGTTTCGGTGCCGCGACCATGGAAGCCCAGCAAGCCGCCGATACCCAGTTCATGCATTTTTGCGACCGCTACTCGAAACGTCTCGACGCGCCACCGCTGACATGGTCGAAATGAATTTGAGCCGGGAATAATTCGGGATTCGCTCGTACTTGGGTCGCCAAAGCGAATATCATGTGGGGCGTGGTCACATTGGCTTCACCCGCTGAAATCCCATCGCATTCTCGGATCATGATTCATGAATGATTGGCCAGAACAGTTCGCGACGCGTGAGATAACTCGCCGACATTTCTTTCAAGATTGCCGGGTTGGCCTCGGTGGGATGGCTCTGGGATCTTTGCTGGCAGGAGATCGCTCTGCGTTCGCCGAAACGCAGCCGCCGGGATTCACTCCTGGCAGTCGCGGTCTGCACCGCCCCGCACGTGCCAAGGCCGTGATCTTTCTATTCATGGCTGGCGGGCCCAGTCAGTTGGAATTGTTTGATCCCAAGCCCAAGTTGCAAGAACTGAGTGGCCAGGTCATCCCAGAGTCCTACGTAAAAGGGAAACGGTTCGCCTTCATCAAACCTGATGCCAAGCTACTGGGAACGAATCGCAGCTTTCGACAGTATGGCGAATCGGGTGCGGTGATCAGTGAATGCCTTCCGCACCTGGGTACCGTCGCCGACGATATCTGTCTGGTTCGCTCGATGTCCACGGATGTGTTCAACCATGGCCCCGCAAAGTTGTTCATGAACACTGGTTCGCCGCAATTCATGGGACGGCCCAGCATGGGAACCTGGGTCACGTATGGGATCGGAAGCGAATCGAAGAATCTGCCGGGATTCGTCGTTTTGCAATCAGGACCACGCGGACCACGCGGCGGTGCCCCGTTATGGTCGAGCGGATTTCTTCCCACCAGTTTCCAGGGTGTGCCGCTTCGATCAGGCAAAGAGCCAATTCTGAACCTCGGAAATCCATCGGGCATCGATTCCAACCGTCAACGCGATTTCGTGTCCGCGGTGAATGACTTGAACCAGATGCGTCACGAAACAACGCAAGATCCCGAGATTGCGACTCGCATCGCCGCCTATGAAATGGCGTACCGTATGCAGTCGAGTGCCCCAGAGCTGATGGACCTGGGCGGCGAGACGCGAGAAACCCTCGACATGTACGGGGCAGAGCCCGGCAAGCACTCGTTCGCGAATAACTGCCTGCTGGCGCGACGGTTGGTCGAGCGGGGTGTGCGATTTGTGCAGCTCTATCACACCGACTGGGACCATCACGGCAACCCCGACACGGAACTCGGCAAGGCGCTCGATGACCGATGTCGCGAAGTCGATCAAGGTTCGGCCGCACTCGTTCGAGACCTCAAGCGCCACGGACTACTGGACGACACGATCGTCATCTGGGGTGGTGAATTTGGACGTACGCCGCAAGGCGAGGTCCGTGATTTACGAGGCCGCGACCACCACATCGAAGCGTTCACCATGTGGATGGCAGGCGGCGGCATCAAAGCAGGCCAAACCATTGGGGCAACGGACGAAATTGGCTACTACATCACCGAAGATAAGGTGCACGTCCACGATCTGCATGCAACGTTGCTTCATCTTCTGGGAATCGACCACCTGCAACTGACGTACAAATTTCAGGGACGCAACTATCGTTTGACAGACGTCCACGGAAATATCGTCTCGAAGTTGCTCGCGTGACTCATGCAACGGATGTCCCGCGCAACAATCAAGATTCTTGGGGACTGTCAACCTGAACTGCCGCTGCAATCTCCCCCGCGAATTGGCGAATTTTGGTGACGGCGGCGACGATTGAATCTACGGCCGAAAGTTCGGCGAGTAGAACCGGATGATGGAGCGTCAGCATTCCTGCATCCGCGCGCGTCGCCTCGTTTAGTTCATCCGCTCGACGAAAGCGTCGTGAAGCATGAATGAGGTGGAGTCCGCGAAATCCTGGATCGAGTGCAATTCCTTCCGCACGCATTGCAGCAGCGAATTGATTTCGATTCATTCCTTGGAAATCACGGGACTCATACCGAAAGCCCACCTTGTAGTACGCTGGCTCGATCGCATCGGCGGGCACTTGTAGGAGTTCGAGTCCCGGAACATCCTTCAGCAGACTGGCCAGTTTTGCCACGAAGATGCGTCGCTGCGTGTTGAGGCGACCGAGTTGCTGCAGTTGCGGCAACAAGACTGCAGCCTGCATTTCAGAGAGTGGGTACGCGTCGTTCCCTCGCTGCGTGTAACGTTTAATACGTTCGGCAATGTCAGCGCGGCGGCTCAACAAGGCCCCGCCGCGTCCCGCCGTCAGCAGCTTACTTCCCCCAAAACTGTGCACACCGACATCCCCCCAGGTTCCCGCCTTGCGGCCAAAGACAATCGCACCAGGATTCTGACACGCGTCCTCGACGACTGGGATGCTCTGTGCCGCGGCGTGTCGGCAGACCTCTGCCATTTCGACGACACCACCATGCAAGTGCGACACAAGAATCGCGCGCGTACGTGGTGAAACGGCTGCGGCAATTCTCGTAGGGTCGATCTGCCAGGTGACCGGATGCAGATCGATCAGAACGGGAACGGCTCCCAGGCACAGCACATTCTGAAAGTTCGCTTTAAAGTCGTAAGCGGCCATGATGACTTCGTCACCCGGCCCAACACCCGCGCCGCGCAACGCCAATTCGACCGCCGAGGTGCCACTGCTGCACAGGAGAACATGCTCAACACCGTGATCATCGGCCAACTGCCGCACCAGCTCCGGCACATGCGGCCCGTGATATCGGCCCCAATTCCCAGACATGAACAGCTCTTCGAACACGGTACGAAGAGCCTGATCACTACGCGGCCATGTGGGCGCCCCCTGCGGAAAAACGGCCTTGCCGCCAAGGATTGCCGGACGGTGCAAGTCACTCAGGTTCATGCCGATATCGTCATCCCGATTTCATTGCGATGCTTGTTGCAGAATCGATTGCGATGTCTACTATCCTCTGGCTCACGCGCGAGCGTCAATTGACTTCCTTCATCGGAAATGCCCAATGTCGAAGAATATACGATTTGTGATGGTCGGTGGATTCCTGGGTGCCGGCAAAACAACCACGCTCGCGCGTCTCGCGAAGCAATATACGTCTCAGGGTCTAACGGTCGGCATTGTCACGAACGATCAGGCTGCGGATCTGGTCGACACGAAATCATTGCGGTCGCAAGGATTTGAAGTTGGCGAAGTTGCTGGAGCCTGTTTTTGCTGTCGATTTGACGATTTGATCTCGACGATCGACTCCATCGGAAAAGGGCAGGCGCCCGATGTGATATTGGCCGAACCGGTCGGAAGCTGCACCGACCTTGTCGCGACGGTCATCCAACCGCTGAAGCAGCTCTACAAGGCCAGGTTTCAAATCGCGCCTTACGGAGTCATTTTGAAACCGAGCCAGGGACGAAAGATTCTCAAGAACGAACCAGGAACGGGATTCTCGCCCAAGGCCGCCTACATTCTACAGAAGCAGTTGGAAGAAGCAGACCTTATTTTGATCAATCGCGTCGATGAACTATCCGCAGCAGAACTCGCAGAACTGCATACACTGCTGGATCAGCAGTATCCGCATACGCCGCGCCTCTCGATTTCTGCCAAAACGGGGCAGGGGTTTGACGCCTATTTTGAGTTCCTGGACCAGGTCGGCGATTTCGGTCGACGAATTCTGGACATTGACTACGACATTTACGCTGAGGGCGAAGCCGAACTTGGCTGGTTGAACAGCAATGTCCAGATCTCATCAACGACGGAATTTCCTTTGGACAAACTGCTGCTCGAATTGATTGGTGTGTTGAAGCAACGGCTGGTGGAAGCGGGGCTCGAAGTCGCTCATCTGAAACTGATCGGCTTAAGTCCGGCGGCATTCGGTGTGGCAAATCTGGTCAGTCGCGATTTGCCGCCGGAACTGTCATTGCCGTCTCACGCCACGACCCGAACCGTGGAACTGGTCGTGAATGCCCGGGTGGCATGTGACCCGGGTCTGCTGGGCGAACTGGCAGACGAGACGATCCGACAGGTCTGTTCGACCTATGCCGCAACGGCCCAATTCGGCGGAGCACAAATGTTTCGACCTGGCCGGCCCCAGCCAACCCATCGCATGAGTCGTGCGGGAAGCGTATAATCAGTTGTCCGTGAAAGATCGTGTTCGCCTTGTGCTGCCTTGGGCATTGAAACGAGGTGTTCGCTGTCCAAAGCGGAAAGAGAATTCCATTCAGCGAAATCCGACATCGCATCGCTGGAATCTGCTAATCAGGATCAGTGCCCCATGTATCTGCGTATGGCCCGTCGTCTCCTGCTGGAAACCGATAAGCGTTTGCTGTGGAAGCTCGCATACAACTTTGGTTTCAAGGGAATGATGTCCGTTCAGCGGTTCAAACGGCGGATGAAACGGGGCGAGTTTTTCCCGCCGTTCATCTACATCTCGGTCATCAATAGCTGCAACTTGCGATGTCAGGGCTGCTGGGTCGATGTCTCGGCCAAACAACAGATTATTGATGTCCCGGCGATGAATCGGCTGCTGAATGAAGCCAAGGAAGCTGGGAATTACTTCTTCGGAATCGTGGGCGGCGAGCCGTTCATGCATCCGCACTTGCTAGAGATCCTGGCCGCGCATCCCGATTGTTATTTCCAAGTCTTCACAAACGGGCATTTCATTACGCCTGAAGTCGCTGCCGAACTGCGACGACTTGGCAACGTCACCCCCCTGATCAGTGTCGAGGGGACCGAAATTGTCAGCGATGAACGACGCGGTCGTCCGGAAGTGCTGTCGAAAACGATGGAAGGCCTGAAGAATTGCCTGGAGCACAAGGTGATTACAGGAGTCTGTACCAGCGTTTGCCAGACGAACCTTGACGATCTGGTCAACGAAAAATGGCTGGATCGCCTGATCGAAATGGGCGTGATGTACTCCTGGTTCCATGTCTATCGCCCCATGGGCCCGAATCCACAGCCAGAACTTTCACTGAGCCGAGAGCAGCAACTGCGTATTCGCCGATTTGTCGTCGATATGCGTGTGCGCAAACCAATCGGAATTATCGACGCCTATTACGACGGGGAAGGGAAGGCTCTTTGTCCCGCGGCATCTGGACTGACTCATCACATCAACCCCTGGGGTGGAATCGAACCCTGCCCGATTATCCAATTCGCCAAAGACTCGATTCACGACACACGTCACATTAAAGACGTGATTGGAAAATCCGAATTCTTACGTGATTTCCGACAGGTTGCAGCATCCGCCACGCGCGGCTGCATTGTGCTTGAACGCCCGGACTTGCTACGGCAATTGGTCGTCAGCCATGAGGCAGGCGACCAGACAGCGCGGAAGTCGGCACTCGCCGAACTGACCAAGATGGATTCACGACCATCTCAGTACGGCCCTGGGCAAGAGATTCCAGAGCGCAGCTGGGTTTATCGATTCGCCAAGCGATTCTGGTTCAATGACTTCGGTGCCTATAAGTCGCTTGATGCCGCGACTGCCGCCCAGCAGTCCGCGTCGGTCTGATCTGAAACGGCCGTTTTTCTGGCGCGAGTCGGCTGATCGAACGCGCCGTCGCTTCCTTGAGAACCGTCACTGACTTGAGGCATCAAGAACTGAAGAGATCATCTGTGCGCAACAGTTGATTTCCAGAAGAAGTGCTCGGCGGAATGCACTTTATTCCAGCCGGTAGATGGTGGCATCGGATGCGATTGCCAATAGCGTGTTGTTTACCTGTCGCAGTCCCAAGGAAAGCGATTGCGGCAGGACAATCCGCTTAAGTTCTTCGCCCGTCTGCGAATTGAGGACAAGTACAACACCACTTCGGCATGCGACCCAGAGCGTGTCATCGCGCAGTAGAATCGGGCCCGTCGGTTGTTCCGGCCCCAGATTGTAATTCCATTTTTCCGGTAAGTTCTTCCCCTCACTCAAGCAATGCAGCAGCCCATCGCCAGCGTGAACAACCAGATTGTCGCCGGGAAGCCAAAGGTTCTTCACCGGCGCCTCAAGACGGGATTGCCCGTCGGTGTCGAAAGAGTGCACATTCAATTGTCGGCAGACACCGCTGGCGTCGGCAACATACAGTGACTCACCACGAACGATTGGGCGAACGTCGATCGGATGTTCCAATTGCAGCTTGGCGACTTCTGCCAGATGTGGAACGTCTGCCTGACGCAGTTGAATCCGGATGATTCTGCCGACCGCGTCACAGGCAATCAGTTCTCGTCCATCGACACGAACCAAATGTGCCCACTTGTGGTCCTGTCCATCGCCAACGGGAACGTGATACTCCTGGACTTTCTTCTTGGCTGACGTCAATGACAGCAGTGCCAATCGCCCAGATAGCGGCAGAACCAAGCCATCGTCGAGCAGGACGGGATCGGTCGCGGGCATGTCATTGAGCGGGTACTGGCTTGAAATCTGCCCAGCGTTGTTCAGAACGAATAGTCGATTTGTGTCCCCGCCTGCCGCCAGCACCAGACGTTGATCATCAAGTAACGTTGCTCGAATTGGCTTTGTGATGTTCGCCGGAAGCTCGAGATCAACGCCTGCCTTCAGATCGACGCCACCATTCATGACGCGGTTTTTACTGAGAGAATAGACCGTTCCGCTCTCTCCAACCCAGGCGATCCCGTCATCGCGAGTCGGACCGACCTCCAGGGGTGCGTCACCAACGATGCAGCGCCAGGGGTTGACCAGCTTCTCGCGTTCGACGGGCGAGAATGTGACCGCGTCACTATAACGAGACTTCCGCCCCACGAAAAAATTGTCGCCGACAAGCTGCAACGGTTGCGACGCGATGCCCGGCGCCGTTGAGTTCGAGTCCATTCGGATGCTGTCACTGACAATTTCAAAATGCCGGAACGCCGACCCTGCCGACCAGAACTGCCCGTCCGCCCCCAACGCGACGAACAGTGGCGCATTGATGCGTTCACGAACGTTGGCTTGATCGGCACGGTACTGCCCAATCGGCGAGATCCCCGCATGCCCCGCTTCGTCAGACACTGCGAACGCAGCAAACTGTTCACCCGACGACGGAACAACCAATTGATTGCCGCGGAGTACCGGGGTATCGCGAACCTGTCCCGTGACACGGGTCGAAGCCAGTTCCACGAGCGACTGGCCGGGCTTACCCGCGTCCCAAAGTCGCAGCCTGGCACTATCTACCTGATCATTTTCGCAGAGGAGCAACAGTTGCCCCATCGAGAGCGGCGGTGCGGAAATGGAGCCAGCCGCATGATCGGTAAACGTCGTCGCGATCGCGGATAATGTTGGTTGTGCCGAGGTCGATTTCAGCGACAACGTGTAGATCATCGCCTTCTCGCCGGGAACCAGCAGAAACTCGCCATCGCGAGACAGTGCAGGGGTCGATGCCAGATTCTGCGAAAAGTGAACGGTGGCGGACAATCGTCCTGTATCGACGTCAATCCGCACGAGCGACTGGTCCGCGAGAGCCAGGTACAGTTGTCCTTCGTGCTGCAGGGGAGCCCCGATCGCGCGAGAGTTCAATGGTTGGCGCCAGATCAGATTTCCTGTCGCCAACTCGCACGCCAGAATCGACTGTGTGCGCGTATCAAACAACACGACAGATGACTGCGCTGCCGACGTCAGAACCGGAAAGAAGGGGGAATTGATTCCGACAACGCGACGCCACACAAGTTCGCCCGTTACCGTATCAATCGCATAGCACGAGTCCTTCGCGATCGCGAAAACGACTCGCCCTTGCGACGATTCATCGGTACGAGACCGAAGATGCAAAAGTCCAACAACCGGCTCGTGGGGCGGTGCGGGACCGTCAGACGATTCGGCACGTCGTTCTGTATCGTCGACCGCGACGACGGACCGTTCAAGATCCAATGACTTTAGTTGCGTATCTTTGACGCGTTTTGACTGCAGGAACTCGGGAAACAATTTGACCAGTCGATCGGCTTCCGCCAGGGCTCGCATCGGTTCGCGTTTCGCAAGAGCGTCATCGACGGTCTTCATCGCCAGATCGAACGCTTGCTGCTTTTCGATCGCACGATCGGCCTTCAGCCGCTGGTCGTTGATACGCGCCACGGTCCCCACTGGAGGCGTTGCGGGATCGGCGTAGCGTTCGAGCAGATTCTGCGCCTCTTTCGAGACGACCAGCATCTCGGGATCACGAGCCGTCTCCGCAGATTTTGCCGCCCCCATCGAAATCTGTTCGGCATATTGAAAGATCGCCGAATGCAAGTCCGAAAAATCGGACTCGTTCCGATGGACCTTGATCAACCCATTCAGTTTTTCCAGCCCCGGCTTCCACGCGGGAGCTGCGCCCGAAATGTCTTTCTGAATCATGGCCCGGGTCAGGCCTCGCACCGCATGACGATGTAAACCATGATTCGGATATTGTGCGAGAAAACGTTCAAACGAGGATATCGACTGCGCATACTGCCCGCCGTTCATTTCGCTCAGGGCGCGGTCGTATAGCCGATTGGATTGCTCGCGATTGATCAAGAACCAGAAGATCCCGGTCACAAGCAGCAGGACCAGTGCGCCCCCCGATAGCCCCAGCACGAGCGGCGATTTGAGGACTTCCTGTTCACCCGGCCGAACCGGCCTTCGTCCCCCGGTCGTCGACTCCACTTTGCCATACTTCTTCCTTTCGAAAGAGGCATGGCTCAGATCACCAGCAAACACATCGTCTTGTTCATCCTCGTCGTCATTGAACATGGCTTCCATGACGGCCTGAGACTCCGTCATGACCTTCCCATCAAACAGCGACATGTCATCGACATTCGGTTCAGCAGGCTCCGCCTTCTTCGCGCTGACCTTCTTCGGTCGTGGTGGCGAGGCGTCTTTCGAGTGTCCAGCATCGGCCGGAGAGGCATCAAACAGCAGGTCGACGGTACCGATCCGAATGACGTCTCCCGATCGCAGCCCTGCCTGCACCACAGTCGTGCCGTTGACCTCAACACCATCTGAAGTTGCTGCAGTGACTTCAAATTGCGATTTGTTCCAGCCGATACGGCAATGGAGGGGAAGCACCTCGCGTTCAGGGATGCAAATGTCGTTGAATTGCTGGCGGCCAATGCTGGTCGGTTGCGTTCGAGACAATTCTCGAGTTTCCGTGTTTCCGTCAGCATGTCGAAGCGTGAGATGAGCCATTGCGTTCTTTAAATCAGAAAGTGGTGACCACCAAGGCGAAGGACAAAGTGATGATCAATTCAATCAGCCTTCTTTTGGGACGACATGCGGATTTTCTGCACTCCAATTTCATTGGCAGCATCAATGACGGCAATCACCGTGCGATGAAGTGATTGAGAACTGGCCGAGACGAGCAACTCCGTTTTTTGTTCTCGACGCATTTTATCCCGAAGAGTCTCGGCAAGTCGGCTGACATCCGACAGCGGCTCGTCATCGATCCAGATGCCGTTGCTGGCATCGATTTTGACCAGGATCGAAGTCCCCTGGAGATCTTCCAGTGTTTTGACCTGTTGCGTCGCTCCTTTTTGATCGGGATCGGGCGTGGGAACCTCGATGCTTTTCTGCAAACTGAACGACGCCGACACCATAAAGAAAATCAGCAACTGAAAGGTCACGTCGACCATCGGCGTCAGATCCATATCATCTGCGATCATCGGTTTGCGTTTGAATGTGAGCGGTCCTTCCGAATCGTCGTCGTTTCCAATTTCTGCGGGTACAAATGGCGCTTCGTCGGCATCCGCGAACCGTTCGTCTGTCGCTTCGCCTTCTTCGGATTCGCCCCCAGTCAGGACGTTGGGCTCATTTTGTGCATTCCCCTCGGGCGGTTGTGTGACCTCTTCGAAGATTTCAGCGTTTGGCTCCACCCCATCTTCTTCGATGGACGGTTCCACCTTGGGCCGCGGATCGGCGGTTGGCGTGGGGAAATCCTGAAAGGGGACGGTGATTTCGTTGCCGCACTTGGGACATTCGACGAGGTGCCCCGCCTCACGGCGGGAAATCGCCATCAGGGCTTCACATGACGGACATCGAAATCGAATCGGCATAGTCTCTCGTCGTCTGCGGAAGTCGTCGTTCGTACTCGCCCGTCGGTGGTGGCGGGCTCGGTTTGCGTTGTGGATCTATTCTTTTGGTTTGTCTCCGACTCCCATGAACAATTCCGCTCCATCGACCGATTTGATTGCCTGCGACACCTCATCGACCAGACCGTGTGAGACATCGCCTTCCGCTTTGAGCACGATGCGGTTTTTCCGATCACGCACGCTCTCTTCCACGTAACGACGGACGTCCGCCAGATCCGCTTCTTCGCCTGCGCCGTCGCCCATTACGATATGTGGGGAATCGGCCGAATTTTTGGGAGCCAGAATGGTCACGACGGTCGCGCTGGCCGAATCCACACCAATGCTGTGCTGTGCTGGTGGAACGTCAACGTCGGGAGTTCCCTGCATTGTGGAAGCGACCATGAAGAAGATCAGCAGCAGGAATGTCACATCGATCATCGGCGTGATATCCATTTCGCCGTCGGCGACTTTCCGTCCGCCGCCGAAGCTGCCTGCATCGGAAAAGAGCCCCCGTCGTGCCATGCTTGTTCTTTCACGCTCACGCTAACCGGAACGTCAATTTCGTGCGAGCGCCCCATTGGTACTGACTTAAGTTCCCACCGAACCATGCGGCGATCCGGGACGATCCCTCCCGTTTCGCATGCTTTATTTGCGTTTCGCCACGGCTTGTTCAAGTTGATCGAGGAAGCGGCCAATCTGGTGTTGGACGCTGTCGGTCAATCGTCCGATTCGAACCTGCATTGAGGCCATGCACATCACGAGAGGAATCGCGATCATCAGTCCGACGGCCGTGGTAATCAACGCGAAGCTGATGTCGTTGGCCAGCGAGGAGGGGTTCACACCCGAAGCTTGCTTTTCCGCGATCTTGCCGAAAGCGGCAATCATCCCCAACACCGTTCCCTGCAACCCGAGCATCGGCGCCGTCTTGACCACGGTGTTCACCCACGACATCTGATAGTCCATCTCGGCCAGCACTTCGCGTTCGAAGGTTTCGCTGAGCAACTGTCGCAACTTGTTCATGGGCCAATGTCGATTTGCCATCGCAATCAGAATGAGTTGCGGAACCGCCTTCGACCAGTAGGGAGGCGAATCACAAAGGGCAACGACATCGTTGAACTGCCGCGACTGCAGCTTCTCGCTGATTTGATTCAGGAACTCGTCCGCCGCCGACTGCGAACGGAACTGTTTCTGCCCGATCCGACGATAAATCAGAATCACCAGAAACATTCCATAGATGGCGGCGATCCCCTGCATCGGATAGATCAGGTTGCTCATCAAATCGACGAGGGCGTTAATACTCATGCAGACTTCTCCAGCCAGTACATCCAGGTGCAGCCCTGCCGCCGTGAGCCAGTTGCGGTGCGAGCCGCTGCGAGCATATCACCTTGGTGATACTGTCGAAACACTTCCGAATGCCGTGGATTCGTATTCACCCGCCATTTTCCTTCGCCTGATGAGCGGCACATGTCTCGACGAGTCGAATTGTCCGCACCTGCGGCCGTTCGGGCCAGCAGGCGATCAACGTCATGAAACGCCAACTCGTCGCATTTTCAACATCGAATGCGATCAGAATCGCACATTTTTTCGTACCAAGCCGCCGGAATGACCTGAGATTATTCAACCTTGATCACGACAGCGGTGATGTCGTCTCGTTGCGAAACATGCGCACGAAACGACTCGACAGCCACATACAGGGCATCCAGGATTTCGGCAGACGATCGCAACCGATGCTGTCGAATTAGCTCGACCAACCGACTGCGGCCAAAGAGTTCTCGCCGGGGAGAGATCGATTCAGCGATTCCATCGGTCGCAATTAACAGGACATCGCCCGCAACCAAAGGGCGTGTTCCGGCATTCGAAAAACTTGCGGTGCGGTTCCACCCCAATGCCGTGCCAGTGCTCTCGAGCCGTGAGCCGATGCCATTCGCGTCAACGATCAGCGCTTCGTGCCCCGCGGCCGCGTAGCTCAACGACCGATCGTGGAAGTTCAAAGCCCCCAGAAAAAGGGTGACAAACATGTCGTCCGGCAGATCGTCTGTCAGGATTTCATTCAACTTCGTCAGACAGCAGACGGGATCCGTCTCACTGAGCATCAAGGTTCGGAGAATTGCTCGCGTTTCAACCATTTCCAGCGCCGCCCCGAGTCCGTGCCCACTGACATCTCCAACGGCGATCGCCAAACGATGATCTCCCCACGGTATGAAATCATAGTAGTCACCACAGGCCCTTGAACACGAAATCGAAAGCGCGGCGAAATCGAAACCAGGAACTTTCGGCAATTGCCTGGGATTCAGCGACATCTGAATCCGTCGAGCCGTTTGCAGCTCTTGATCCATTTCCATCTGCTTCAGGCGATCTGTCGTATCGCGGAAGGTGATTACCGCTCCGATAATTGCCTCATGGTCGCGGGTTACTGCGATCGTATATTCGACGGGAACTTCTGATCCGTCGCGACGCCGAAACGTCGCGGTGTGGACTGGAGTCAGTTTCCGGCTGGGAATCCCCTTCGCGGCGTCAGATGACGACTGTTGATTTAAGCCATCAAACTGAATCCGGTTGCTGACGATTCGAGAATGACACTGTCCATACAAATCGGATGTCGTCCATTGAAGCATCCGCTCGGCAGAGGGATTTAGAAACAGAATCCTTCCTGCCGGATCGAGTCCACAAATCCCATCCTCGACCGTATCCAGAATTAGATGCTGGCGATGCTGTAGCGAGGCAATTTCACGCTGATCGCGAATCCGGTCGGTGATGTCGGAAGAAATCCCGGCAACCGCGTAGATGATTCCTGCATCGTCACGCAACGGGAACTTCAACGAGAAATAGCGATGATAGCCATCATCTTGAAGCGTGACCTCTTCACACTGCCGCGACTCACCGGATTCCAGCACGAGACGATCGTTCATCCGGAAAACCTCGGCCAGTTCCTTGGGAAACACTTCAAAGTCATTCAGCCCCAGGATTTTCTGGCGACTGATATGAAATAGCGCCTCGAACTGCCGATTGATGAGCATGTACTTGTACTGCGTATCCTTGACGTAGATCACAGACGACGTGTGGTCAAGCAACGCTTCGATCAGCGATGCGGCCCCTGATTCCACATTCGAGTTGGCGACAGTGTTCATGGTTCGTCCATCGAGAATGGACGCGACGGTGCGTCAGCGAAAAGAAAATGAAGTGGCGAAAGAATCGATCGATTCAAATGAATTGAAATGAAACGGATGACCTGACCATACCAGAATTGGCAACTGGACGGCAGCGTTCCATCAGACAATCTTGATCGGTTCAGTTTTTTTGCGGGCCGAGATCCTCGCTGGACTTGATCGCGGCGAACGGCCAGCTCTCAGTCCCATCGCCGATTGCATTCCAGCAATTGTCCTTCCTCCGTCAAGGCGACGCAGGATGATTGCGGTACCACTCATCGACGTAGTTTCGCACAAGCTGATACGCCGCGTGCTCGCGCGGCCCTGCCGTTTTCTCGACAGGAACGGCCAGCGCCGCCAATTGCGTGCGAATTTCAGCCTCGGAGACGAGATGCAGTCGCGTCGCCAGAATTGTGGCTTCAAGCACAGCGTGCTTGGCGCGATTGAAACCAAAGACATCTCGAACACGGCCCACGTTCAGAACCTGGGCCGTCAGCGATGTTCGATCCGTGGTATCCTCGATTCGGGTGATCTCAAATTCGTACCACCGGCAGCAGTCCGACAGAACGCGGCCATCGATTCGTGTGGCGGCGAACGTCGAGGGATCGTGCTCCAATCGATCCAGCGCCGCCTGCGCGATCAGCAAAACGTCATCGACGACATGAAAGACGCCACAAGGCCGTTGCTTGAGGTTGCGATACGTCGTCGA
Organism: Schlesneria paludicola DSM 18645; assembly: GCF_000255655.1. Classification (NCBI taxonomy): domain Bacteria; kingdom Pseudomonadati; phylum Planctomycetota; class Planctomycetia; order Planctomycetales; family Planctomycetaceae; genus Schlesneria; species Schlesneria paludicola. Next base: position 983,270 of record NZ_JH636435.1, read on the forward strand.
TGACCGAAAGGGGCGAAGCGTCAATGACATCATCGATTCATCAACGATCGGCCCCATCGGTGCAACATTGACTTCGTTGAGTTCATTCAGAGACGTAACAAGACCCTCGATAATCATCGCGTTTAAGACTCTAAGCGGAGGCACGAAGAAAGCGGTCAGTGCGTTTGTGGCTACATAACAAACGCGTTCTTTCTGATCATGCAGATTACAGTCTGAACGCGTTTCTTGCGACCAGCGAGAACTTCCGCGACTCAGAGGCGACGTTTGCGAGAGTCCGGCTTTTCGACAATCGGCTCGTTTGCCGAATCCGCGAATTTGAACAATTGACTTGTCGTCCGCAAATAGACCGATCGTCCGCAAACAATCGGCGAAGCCATAATCCCTTCCGGCAATCGGTTTTCGGAAATTGCATCGAACTGCACCCCCGTCTGGATGATGTAGCTCAAACCTGTTTCATTCCCGCAGATCAACTGGCGGCCCGCCACGATCGGCGATGCCGAATAACTTCCCTGTAATCGCTTGCGCCATTCAATTTTTCCCGAAAGCGAATCCAAGCACGTCAACTGGCCATCGTCTGACAAAACGTACAGAAGGTTTTCATGGCAAACCGGTGAAGGAATCTCGCTACCGATTTTGACCTGACGCCAGGTTAAATGTGATTTGGTGACGTCACCTGTTCCGTCCGCCTGGATGCAAACCACTTCGCCCAGCGGCAATCGGCTTGTGGCGAACACACACTGATCATTGAAGGCGATGCTATTCGCAACCCGTTCGGCAGCCCATTGAAATCGCCAAAGCTCTTCACCCGTCGCGGGGTTATAGCTCATGATCAGCCCCTTGCCGCCCAGAACCAATTGAGATCGACCAGCGATTTCACCGACGATTGGCGTACCAAAGCTTTCTCCGTCAGGCCGCTTGATGCGCCAGACAATTTCACCTGTCTGCCGGTGGAACGCGGTCAGATAACTTCCCTTGCGCTGGTCAGCGGACACAATCACAAGCGACTTGTACAGGACCGGCGACGAACGATACCCCAGCTTCGTCCAGTACGATCCGGCTTCACGTTGCCAGACAAGTCGACCTTCCAGATCAACGGCCGTCACCCAAAGGCGACCATGTCCCACAGTCGCGACGAAGACCGACTGACCATCACATGCCGGCGTTGCCGTGGCGTGCGAGTTTTTTTCATGCACTTGCGGCAAGCCACCGCGGTGCAGTTCGGTCCACCAACGTTCGCGGCCCGAGTTCCGATCATAGCTTCTAAGCGAAACACGCTGCCGGTCTGCTTCCGCAGTTAGCAGAAACAACTGATCCCCCCATGCCGTCGGTGTGGAGTGACCGCGACCAGGAAGGTCAATCTGCCAGCCGCCCTGCGTCGCCGCAGTCCAATGTGAGGGCACGTCGTGGACCAGTCCAACGTTCCGCCCATCGCGACCGCGCCAGCACGGCCAGTCGTCCGCACCCGGACGTCCGTCAGCCAGGGCAAAATTTGAAATGCGATCTGCGTGCCGAATCTCGCGTACGCCATCGCGCGATGCGTAGAGCCAGGCCGCCATGATGATTAGAATCATCGCGCCCGTAACCGTTCGAACTGTTCCCCACTTCGCTATCACGATGTTTCCGATCCGCCCTGCTTCTTGAACATCAGTACAAGTCGACAGGAGACGGTTTAAGCCGCCGCTCGTTGAGTTTGAGCCGCCCACAACCGTTGGTAGATGGGACACGCCTGCAACAGGTCTTGATGTTCGCCGCTGGCAACGACTCGTCCGTGATCAAGAACGACAATTCTTGACAGGAACTCCATTAAAACTGGCGTCAGGCAATGAGTGATCAGAATCGTGGTCCGTCCGCGGGTAAATCCCCGCAAGGAAGAATAAATCAACTGCTCGCTTTGCGCATCTATTGCCGAAGTTGGCTCGTCCAGGATCAGAATGCGCGAATCCCGCAAAATCGCTCGAGCCAACGCGATTCGCTGCCGCTGCCCACCGGAAAGCTGTTTTCCCTGATCACCGACGGGCGTCCGCAGCCCCTGCGGCATCGTTTCGGCGAATTCGAGCACATGAGCCCGCCGCGCCGCTTCCTGGACATCATCGTCCGAAGCATCAGGTCGCCCATAACGAATGTTCTCGAAGATCGTTCCTTCAAACAGTAGTGTGTCTTGCGAGACCAGTGCCATCTGTTCGCGAACGTCTCGTAACCGCACGTCCTTCAAATTGACGCCATCCATCAGGACGTCGCCCTGATTCGGATCGCAGAATCGAGCAATCAGATTGACCAGCGTCGACTTGCCCGATCCATTCGGGCCAACGATCACGATCGTTTCACCGGCATCGATCGTCAAGTTCACTCCGTTCAAAACGGGCCCGCGGTCAAGCTGCTCGTTGGCAGCACTGGCATACCGAAAATGAACGTCGCGAAACTCAATCTTTTGATGCAGGGCAGGCAGAAGCTGCGGCGCAACCGGATTCGCCACGAGAGACGGCGTGTCCATCCGCGCGAAGAACCGCTCGGCAATCGCAGTCGAATGACGAATGCCCGTGTAGAATTTCGAGAACTTCCGCAGTGGCTCAAGTACGCCCGCCAGCAGCGCATAAAACAACGCGAGTTCAGGCAACCTTGGCGGCGACGCCGCCAGCGGGATTCCCCAAATCGTCGTGGTTTCTCGCAAGACCAGGTACGCGGCGGGCAGAAGCACTGCCGTCGCGGCAAGCATCGCTAACATCTCGGTGATCGGACCGCTTAGGGCATCGATCCGAACGAGTTGCATTGCTTGTTGATAGAAAATCTTGTGCTCACGATGAAACCGACGGCGGTGACGCCCGGCCTGATCGAACACAATGACGGCTTTGGCATTGTGAAAGGTCTCTTCCAGACCTTTGTACAATCGCCCCATGCTATCGATCACGCGGTTCGCAGCCCGCTTCAGTTGTTGCCCCAGCCAATGGAACAAGACTCCCAGCACGGGCATGAAGAGAAAAAAGACCAGACTCAACTTCCAGTTCAGGTAGAACAGGGCGACCAGGCAGGAGACAGCCTTCAGGGGTTCCCGCACAACGCGACCGCCAAGCTCCGTCAACCCATTCGCCAAATTCTGCAGCGTGTACGTCAGATCTGTGAGCCAGGCCGACGAACCCTCAATTGCAATCGTCTGCGGGTCGAGTTTCAGGGCCGTCCGGAACAATTGCTGCCGCAGATCAATGACGACCATCTCGGCCACACTGCCCGCCAGCACGTCCTGTAGATAAGCGAATCCGCCGCGAACCAGCGTCACAAGCAGAATCAGCGCAAAGAGTGTCGCGAAAAGTTGAAATTCATCTGAGGGCAGGTTTCGGACAATCCGCGACTCAACCCAACTTAGCATCCACAATTTCGTCGTGTAGACATCAAGTTCAATTCGTTGCTGACGCAATGCGTCGATTACGGAAACGCGTTCGCCACTACGCCTCCGCGCCCCTTCCTGCTGCCCCAATTCAGGAAGCTGGTCAAGCTTCGCCTCAAGCTGTTCCAGTTTTGCAGTTCGCGATTCAATCGCTTTCGAAGTCTCTGTCACTTCGTACTGCACGTAGTTCGCGAGCGTATGATGCTCGCCGACCATCACCGTGATCGGAAAAGTCAGCAGCAGTTCGACGCTCCACAGAGATGCCGACAAAATGCCGAATGCGACCGAGAGCACCAACTTACGTCGGTACGGCCAAACAAACGAACACAATCGACTCCACGTCTTCACGTAAGCGGCATCCCTGCATCGCAATTCAACACGGGCGAGTCATTCGCCCATCAGGCGTACATGAGTATTACAGAGAAAAGCGACTGGTTCGTCCAGACGGGAATTTTGAACAAGCTGTCCGCAGAAGCTGCGCAGAACCACCTGAATTGGCAATGGGACCGAACGTGAAGCGGGATCGCATCCACCTTGATAAAATTTCCACAAACAATTACATACAAATCACTTATGAACAAATGACGCAGTGAGAACGCCCACACACTCTGGCGTCGGAATCAAGCCCCTCACTTCTACGACAGATTGTCATAGATTGAACCTGAATATTCCGAGTCAAATCAACCGGATTCCCAATCGCCGAATGGCGTGCGGATTGTATCATATCTAGCGATTGCATCGGGTCTGTGGCGAATTTTCTTCATGATGTTGTGCCGCTGATGCCATACCGCAGCGCTCGTGAACCAGGTTTCGATGCTAGGTTTCAACGAGGACGAGGCGTCGAGTTGTAATCTGCGCCGAAAATGTTCGTGCCGACGTTGCCCGTCCGAGGGTTCGTCGAACGCTTGCGAGGAAGGACGTTCGTGACAACATATTTAGTCACCGGGGGCGCCGGATTTATTGGTTCACACATCGCAACCCGGCTTGTCGAAGACGGGCATCGGGTGCGGGTTCTGGACAACCTTTCGACCGGATCGCTGCAGAATCTGGCTCATCTGGACGATCGAGTCGAGTTTCATTGCGGTGACCTTTGCGATGGATTTGCAGTCGCCCAGGCCGTGAAAGACGTCGAGATCATTTTTCACGAAGCGGCGCTTGCATCCGTCCCACGCTCAGTCGAACGTCCGCTCGACACACACCATGCCTGCGTCACTGGGACAATCAACCTGCTGGATGCCGCTCGTCGCGCCGGGGTTCGTCGCGTCGTTTACGCGGGATCGAGCAGCGCCTATGGCAATCAGAAGACCATGCCAAAGCATGAAGGGCAGGTCCCTCAGGTCCTGTCCCCCTATGCCGCCGCCAAGCTGGCTGCAGAGCTCTACTGCGAGGCGTTTGCTTCGACATATGGGCTGGAAACAGTCCGATTACGATACTTCAATGTCTTTGGCCCCCGCCAAGACCCAAACAGCCCCTATTCGGCAGTCATCCCTCGATTTGTGGCCGCTCTGCTCAACGGCGACAGCCCCACGATCTACGGCGACGGCAGCCAATCCCGGGATTTTACCTTCGTCGAAAACGTGGTTGAGGCCAATTTGCGCGCGGCACACGCCAAAGGCGTCAGCGGGCACGTCTACAACGCCGCTTGTGGGCAAACCTTGGACTTGATCCGTCTGCTTCGACTGATCTGCGAACGCCTTGACGTCACGTTTGCACCAAGATTCGAAGCGGCCCGCGTGGGTGACGTCCAACATTCGTGGGCCGACATCTCGGCAGCGGAACGCGATCTTGGGTATCGAGTTCAGGTGTCGGTCGAAGACGGATTGGCTCAAACCGTCGACTGGTACGTTGAACAACATCAGGCCCAGAAGAAATCGGCCCCCGCTTCCAAGCAAGCCGTCACCACTACGATTTGAACAGAACCCGAGCCGTAATTCGCGGATCAACACAGATCTGCAATCAACGGCGACCGACAAAAGCGTCAGACAGGCGTGGACATTCGATTGCGGTACAGAGTTCAGCAATGACCGCCCGCAACGTATTGAATCAGGAAACCAGCGGTGAAAAAAGAACTTGAATTCCACCCGGGGATGCTTCCCGCTCACGCAAATCCAAACGATGAAGCGGAACGCCTGCCTCTGAACTATCTGGAGCTGATCTTTCGCTACAAGTGGCGACTGATCGCTGGCGCGCTGGTGGGATTGCTCATCGGGCATCTCTTGTATTTGAAGGCGGGCCCCGAATTCGAAGCCGTCGCGGAAATCCTGGTCCAACCCAAATACACGCCGCCGATTAAAGATGAAGAAAAGATGCTCAACCGAGGCGCGATGCCCAGCGAGCACATCAAGCTGATTCTTAGCCCCTTGATCGCATCGGAAGCCGTTCGTCAGGGGCACCTCGAAGAACTGAAAACCTTCCGCGGCGAACCTGACACCACCGAAGTCGTCCTCGACGGATTGAAAGCCAAACGCATCGCCGGACAGGACCGGGGGCACAGCAATGTGTTCGACATTCGCTATACGAGCAAGCAAGCAGACGATGCCAAGAAGGTTCTGGAATCCGTCATCACCGCGTACGGCGTCTATCTGAAGAAAAGTAGCGACGAACAAGCGCAAGTGGTACAGCAATTGGCCGCCGACGCGACCCAGGCGATGGTTGAACGACTGCGGCTCAAAGACGAGCAGTACAATCAATTTATTCAAAGCGTTCCCGAAGAATTCCGCTCGGCACTGGGATCACCATCCCAAGCCACTTCCATGCAAACGAACGTCGCTCCACAGGATGTGATTGAAAAACTAGCCAACGAACGCAGCTTGAATCTGATCAAAATTGCCGACCTCGAGTCTCGAAAGAAGGCCGTCGAAGGAGCCATCGCCGCAGGCGAATCTCCCGATGCGCTGGAGCACCAAATCCGTCGTTTCCTGAATACGACAGACGGCCATGCCGCTCAAAATCAATCAAAATCGACAGAAATTGGAATCTACCAATCACAATTGATTCCGCTGCTCCTGAAAGAGAAAGAGCTCGCTCGAGACTATGGACGTCATTGGCCGGATCTGGTCGCCGTTCGAGAAAACATCAAGTCGATTATTCGAACCTATCGCAATTTGGGTGTGCAGCTTCCCGACGGGATCAGCACGGATACGATGAAGGACGTTCCAGAACCAGCGAAAGTTGATCTGGTTGCGCTTTATCTTGCCGAAGTCAAACAGCAGATCGCCGAGTTGACGATCAAAGAGGAACAGCTCAATCAGCTCATTTCACAAGAGCAGATTAAGAAGCGTGCGTTCGCCGAGTATCAATCGCGAGAACGCGATCTGCATGCCGAACGCACATCGCTGCAAGAGCTGTGGACCAAACAATTGGAACGCGAACAGTCCGTCGCGATCGAAAAGGACAGCAACGGCTATCGCATGACCAGCCTGTCGCCCGTGAAGCATGCACTGGTCATCAAACGAATGATGAAGTTCTACGTCGCCGGCGCGGCCGTCTGTCTGTTCATTGTTGGCTTGACCTGCGTTCTGCGGGAACTGAGCGATATGACGATCAAGACCGTTCGTGACGTTCGCGACATCATGCACCAGCCGGTACTGGGCAGTGTCTGCGAGTTCGCGATCCCGACCGATCGCTATAGTTCAACATCTGGCGTTCCCCACCCGGCACTGCGATACCTGCATGCCCCTTCCTCGGTCGAGGCCGAGACCTACCGCACGATTCGTGCGTCATTCCTGGTCACGACAGAGAACTTGAATGCCAAAGTTATCATGATCACCAGCCCAGAACCGGGTGATGGCAAGACCACCTTGGCCAGTAATCTCGCCGTGGCGCTCGCACAATCGGGCAAACGGGTGCTGTTGATCGATGGAGATTTGCGGCGGCCAACCGTTCATCGCATGCTGCGAATTCCGCAGGAAGAAGGATTGAGCGACGTTCTGAAGGGAACTGCCCGCTTTCACGAGGTTGTTCGCCCAACAGTTGTCGAACGATTGAGCGTCGTGACCACAGGAACACCCCCATCGAATCCGGCAGAGATCCTCTCGTCCGCTGAACTGGGCGAGGTCTTGAACGATTGTCGTGGTGAATTTGACTTTGTCTTCCTGGATGCGCCACCACTGCTGGCCGTCAGCGACCCGTGCGTTATGGCTCGTCATACGGACGGTGTGCTGCTCGTCGTCCGCCTTAACAAGAATCCGCGTACGGCGCTGATCCGCGTACGGCAGCTGTTGCAGGACCAAGAGATCCCGATGATCGGAACGGTTGTGAATGGTGTCCCGCTGAAAGGCGGACACGAATTCGGCTACACGTATTATGGCGAGTATGCTGGCCCCACGACGGCCACGTCGATAGCCGCCGCAGCGGTCCCACCGTCACACCTGCCAGTCTCATCCCCCGCAACGGCGGCATCGGAACTGTCTCAGGTGTAGAGCGACGGACCAAGTCAAGATCATTGCAAAACGAGCACCGCCGCGTTGTCGCGGCGGTGCTCGTTGCCATTCAGGGAATACCACCCTTGTGGGCTGCGATCTATTCTCCGCCGCCCATGACCATACTGCCGAATCCGCCAAGCAGACTTCCTTCATCCTTTCGCGTCGCGCCGACGCCGGCTGCAAGAACACGTCCGGCCAACCGCGAAAACGGCAAGGACTGCAACCAGACTTCACCGGGACCCGTCACGGTTGCCATGAATAATCCTTCGCCACCGAAGAGCGTATTCTTGAAGCCGCCCACGAACTGAATGTCATACGTCACGGAAGGCTGTAGCGCGACAAGACATCCCGTGTCGAGCCTCAGTGTTTCGCCCGCTTTCAATGTGCGCCGCATCAGCATCCCCCCGGCATGGATCATGACCACTCCGTCACCCAACAGCCGCTGCATGACGAAGCCTTCGCCGCCGAACAGTCCAACACCAATCTTCTTCTGAAAGGCAACGGCCAATTGAACACCGCGCGCGGCACACACGAATGAATCTTTCTGACAGATCAATTCGCCGCCAAGTTGCGCCAGATCCACGGCGAGAATTTTTCCGGGGTAGGGCGAGGCGAATGCGACTTGCCCCTTGCCATTCCCGGCTTGCGTGAACGTCGTCACAAACAGGGATTCACCGGTGATCGCCCGCCGTCCTGCCGTGACGAGTTTGCCCCAAAGCCCCTCAGACGGCTTGGACGGATCACCGAACCGCGTCTCCATCTTGATCCCGGCCGTCATGAACATCATGGCCCCGGGTTCGGCAATAACCATCTCCTGCGGGTCGAGTTCTACAACGACATATTGCATCTCTTCGCCGAAGATTTCGTAATCGATTTCATCCGCGGATCGTGGGGCGGATACGCGCGGCGGCGAATGAGGAGGCACGATGCGCTGCATGATCTCATCAACATGCTTCGCCTCGGTCCATTGCACGAGCCCCGGTCCATAAACGAGCGTGTTGTTGCCACCGACTTTCGGCAGGATCGATCGCAGTTCCGACAGGGACATCGGCCCAACCGACTGTTGCCCATCCGCGTAGTACCACTCTTCATTGTCACTCATGTTGGGCCACCTGAATCAAGAGGCGCGTTGATTTGTTGCTGCAAGAATTCGCCACGCAATGATGTCGGCTAACGGTTGTCGTGACGTGATGCAATCGGACTCGAATCGCACCATCTGACATTACGCGGAAAATCGTCTAGCGGATCAACTCTCGAGGAGATTTTGCCGAATTGGTCACACCGATCGAGGCGTTTTACGTCGAAACGGCGATTCCATGACGGAGCGCACTGTTTCGGGGTCAAGAAATGCGACGTACCCAAAAATCATCGCCAGACCGAAGGTCCACATTCCCAAAAACGCACCGATTCCCAGATGCATCAAGGCGCCGACAACCAGCATCAGCGGACGCAGTGCAGGAACCCAGATCAGGTATGCAAACGACAGTTCCCACAGAATTGTGACATGCGTCATCAGTTGCAGCACTTCGGGATACCACGCCAGCCAGGTCAAGTCAGCCGACTGATACTCGTAATTCGCCAGCGCACTCCAGAGCGCCTCACCGGTCCACCAGCTTTCTCCCTGCAGTTTTCCTGTGGCGGCAAAGAAGTAGATGATGCAGTAATGAACTTGAATCAAGCGAATCGACAGATTTGCCGCTGCCGTCTTTGGCGGGCGATTGCCCACAGACATTGCCGCCCCGCGACGACGTCTGTGGCTTCGAAATCGACGCCAAAGCCTGTCGATGGAATAGTCGGCTCCCGCTGGCCCCAGCATGAGATAGAGCAGCAGGATTCCGCAAATCTGGTCCAGGCCGAATGTGGCCAAGGTCGCACGCTGGCAGTAGGAGACATGAATGATGAATGCCAGAATCGAGGTCATTCGCGTCAGACATCCGATCCAGAACAGAACAAGAATTCCAATGCAAACCCAGTGAACCGTCTGCATCCACTCCGCAGGCACCGACCACCAAAATGACTGATTCCACTGTCCGCCCTGGATTTCGCGCACGAGTTCGACGCTATTCCAGCCATCAGGCCCCAAGAATGCAGGCAGGTCCAACCCCCAGACAAGATGGGAATAGATCACCATCCCACCAATCAACCAGCGAATGACGCCGAGCGGTGCCGAATCGGCAGGGGTGAACCAGAACCGATTCCAAGAGGAAATCAGGTCGAGCACACCTTGATCAAGACGTGCCACGGGGCGCCTTGGAGGTTGTTCCGCGTGGTACGCGTTCACGGCGTCACCTTCGTATCATCCCGCAAATTGTCCGGCATCTCGGCGTTCGCGGGCTCGCCAATGTCAGACATTGCGGCCGCGGGGTACACATACGGCAGTCGCAATTCTTCGGCCGTGTAGGTCCCCAGCGCCGTCTCGGTAAAGAGCGTGGGGTCATTCAGATTCCGACCGATACGCACCTGCTCCTGCGTCGGAAGTTCATGCACAATCTGCGTCAGCGAGACACGTAAAGCGCCTGTGTCACGACAGAGATTTCGAGCGAGTGCCCGCTCGACAAACGGCTGTGACTCCTCAGGACCATTCCCCAGGAACTCGGTCAGCATGAAATATCGGTGATAAAGCAGGCGGGGAAATGTGGATCGATCGGGAATTCGGCCCGTTTTCGTCGTTCCATCCGCGAATTCCAGCTTGTAAGTGACAAGCGTACTGGGACCGGGATCGGGTGCGAAAAAGTGAAATCCATGATCAAGATAGATCGTGTGAAGATACGGCGCCACGAAATCAAAACAGGATCGAGCCAAGGGCGATGACGGCTCAACCGATGCCGGACACACGAGGATGGCAAAGAGGTGAAACACCAGCCAGGCATTGATCAGAAACAGGAAATCCCGACGAAAGGGGATACTCGGCGATTCAGAATCGGGAGCACGCTCGACCAATTCGACCGGAGTGTCAGAAAGAGTTTCTTCGGTCGATACCGGGATGGCATCCCGTTCCGAAGCTGCAGCGTGTGGAGCCATGCTCCGCCTCGTCCAATCAATTCAAAAGCATAGAACGAGAGAGGCAAAGGGTGTGATTCCCTCGAATCGTTCTTGCAGGCAATCGTTCGCCGACAGCACAGTGTTTTGACTGATCGTCGGCCATGAACGAAATCAACAGAAAACCAAGTGATGAAGCGCCGAATTGGCTCCGACGCTTCATCATCAGTATTTCAAGCATCAAACAGCGAACGTCCGTGACCAATTGTGATCGATCACTCGCCCCCCGCGTGAAGACTACCAACTACCTCGGGAACCACCGCTCGAGCCGCCATTTGAGCCGCCGAGACCGCCTGTTGAACCGCGGCTTCCGTGTGAACCGCGCGAGCCGGTTGACTGGCGACGCTTGGTTCGTCCGCGCGACCCGGACGAGGCTCCACGTGATCCAGAAGAGCCCGAATGAACGGCCCCCGACGAACCACCACCACCAGTCGAGCCGCTTCCACCCGTTGAACCGCTCGACCCGTGTCGTCGGCCCGCTTCCGCTTCACCTGTCATGACCACGAAGGCCATCACCAGCATGACGCTCGCCAAAACAAATCCTGAACCCCACTTCAACATTGACACTCCCCCTCACATTCCATTTGCCAACGCAGACCTTAGAAAGGCGACCTCCGCCTTCCCAGCCCCGTCACCGCGCGTGTGACGAGCACGCGTGAGACCATTGCTATGCGACCGACGACTCAACACGTCCATTTGAACGTAAGGTCCGTCGAATCAAGCAAATTCAATGTCGGCGAAAGTAGCGGAGTAGGAAAGCTGGGTCAAGTTAGACGAATTGGAATTGTACGTCGATTGAGTCAACATTTCCGCCATCCGAAGCGGCAAGAAACGACATAAGCGCGTTCAATTCAAGTCGCGGAGGTTCCACATGAGTGGCGAAACAGGATTTCACCGCGCCCCAGTGAGACGAAATCACCCCGATGCGCGCTGAAGGTCGACTCCAAGAGCGATGCGTCAAATCGAAGCCCCCGCGCGGCAAGTGACTTCAAAATCACACGCAGGAATTGCGGCTGAAATTGGGACGCCAAACGGAAACTTGGCAGCAATTCGGGTTTCGGCAAGCCAAACACACCAATGGTACCGCGACGCATTCCGGCGCCCGGCCGACGCCCGCATGTTCCAAACACCAGAATCGTTCCGGCGATCATGTTAAAACCGACAACGTCACCGACCGATCCGCCAATCGCAATGAGCCCGCGGCGCATCGCCACGCCAACCTCATTCCCTGCGTTACCATCGACAAGAATCGTCCCGCCTGTCATTCCTCGATCAGATCCACGGTACCGAGCACCGACCAGATTGCCTGCATTTCCACGGACGTGGATTTGCCCGCCATGCATTTCGGCACCCAGGAACAAGCCTGCATCACCGTCGACAATCATCTCGCCGCCGGCCATTTCGCTGCCTGTATGCCTGCCAACCGGTCCGTGCACCCGAATCCGTCCGGCCTTCATCTGCGCACCGATGTAGTGGACGCCCGAAAGATCGCCTTCAAACGCTATTTCCTGATCACTGGCATCACCAGAAATGGAAAAAAACTCTCCGAGCCTTCGGGACTGGTTTCCGTGAAACACCTGAAACTCTTCAATTTCGGCGAGCGAGCGATCACGGGCCCAGTCTGGGGTGAACCCTTCAATCTCGAGAGGAATAGGCGACGCGCGATGATAGGAAAGTTTCAGCACCATCAGATCCAGTCTCGGCCAGTTCAATTCGTCTTCAGCAACAACGTGTTCGTAGACAACACAGCACAGGCAGTCCCAAGCATTCAGAAGCGACACCCCGGTTGCATCCAGTCACTCGATTTCGCCACACTACTTGTTTGGGCTCGATCTGACAATTCGCGAAAGAAACGACAGCGGCAGTCATGCAACAAGGTTCGATCATTCTGTGTGGGGGTCTGTCGACTCGGATGGGACGAGACAAAGCCACATTGCCGTTTGGCCCCGAACTGATGCTTCAGCGGGTCGTCAGACTTGTCTCCGAGCGGATTAATCCAAGACTTGTCGTTGTTGTGGCCGCGGCTAATCAGCAGCTTCCTGTTCTGCCGGCAAACGTGACAGTGGCCTTCGACAGCCAACCCAAACGCGGTCCACTGGAAGGACTGGCAACGGGATTACGCGCAATGCCCCAAGACGTCCATGCCGTTTATGCCACTAGTTGTGATACTCCACTGCTGAAGTCAGACTTCATCGAACGCATGTTCACGTGTCTCAATACGTATGATATCGCAGTCCCCGCTGATGGCACGCACGACCATCCTCTGGCAGCGGTCTATCGTCCCCGTGTATTGAGCGCGATCGAAAGGTTGATCAATTCCGGTCGCCTGAAAGCACGTCTTTTGTTCGACGAAGTCCCAACGCGGAAAGTGTCAACCGAAGAACTGCGTGAAGTCGATCCGACTCTCCAAACGCTGATGAATGTGAATCACGTCGAGGACTATCTGTCGGCTCTAGCTTTGGCCGGTTTCGCCGGAAGCTATTCAGAAGACTGATGACGACTTGTTCACCAGTGGATGATCAGCAGTTCGCAATCGCGACACGCAAAATGTCCCGATTCATGACGACAATTCACCGGAACGCCAGAATGCCAAATTCGGTGTCAACGTCAGTCCGAGTCGTCAGTGCTGCGTGCCGTGCGGATCGACGAACTTTCTTTCGATTCCAATTGTCATTCTGACGATGAATTGCCACACTTACGACATTCTGACATGGTCGCGTTTGGGACCTGCTCAGCTGGCTTTCACATAGACATTGGGACAGTAGAACAACCGGGTCAGATTGCGTCTTTGAAAGACCGTTAGTTTGATTTGATGCGAACCACGGATTTTAGGGGGCGTTCTGACCACCTTAGCACCTTCAGTCAAATCGGCAATGAGATGCAAATTCGTGTACAGTGCAAGAATTGCGACGCGAGCCTTCGTGTTACCGAGAAATCTCTCGGGCGAACGGTCCAATGTCCAAAGTGTGAAACGAAATTTCGGATCCCCAACTCCGCGTCGTCCTCGAGCCAATCCGACGACGACGACGAATTTGAAGGCACCTCGGCACCACAGCGCCGACCAGTGCCACGCCGACAACAACCTGCCAAGCGGGGCAGCAAGCAGTCGTCGCAGATGCCCTACGCCATTCTCGCAGGCGTCGGTGCGTTGCTGGTGGTTGCCATTGGCGTCTGGCTGGGTTTGAGAACGACCAATCCCCCCGCGCCCACCAAGCCAGATCAAATCGCCGGCACCGCCCCTGCGAACACGCAGTCTGAAAACAAATCTTTGACAACGGTTTCAGATGTGCCATCTCAAAATACAAGCAACACCCAAAACACTGGCAGTGCCGTTGTGACATCGTCGACCGTCACGACGACAAGTCAATCAGCACCGAGCCAACCAGCCGCCATTGCGAGTTCGACCGCCACCGCCCCCACACCAGCGAATGAAGGTCAAACTCCAGGAGCGCCAGCGGCAGCGAAACCAGAAATTACGGCGACGGAAAAAAGTAAAAGCCAAGATGCCGAAATCGATCTTTCGAATGTGATTGATCGAATCGGTCGAAGCGTCGTTCTCATCCGATTGACAGATTCCAACGGCCAAAACACGGGACTTGGCAGTGGATTTGTCATCAGCAAAGATGGCCTGATCGCAACGAATTTTCACGTGATGGAATCGGCAGCAAGTGCGGAAGCCGAATTTCGCGATGGGACGCGATTCAATATCAGTGGATACCGGGCGCACGACGAAAAACGCGACATCGCGATCGTGCAGCTTGAATCACCGCCCGCGGATCTTGAACCGTTGGAATTCGCCGACAGCTCAGACGTTCGCCAAGGTTCTTCAGTCATCGCAGTCGGCCATCCGCGCGGACTGCGATTTACGGCCACGGAAGGTATCGTTAGCGCGATTCACAAGACAAGCGAATTGCCGCCTGATCTTCGGCGACACATGGAATCTCCCGACGATCAAATCTGGATCCAGACCAACGCGACAATCTTTTCCGGGAACAGTGGCGGTCCCTTGCTGTCACGCTCGGGCAAAGTGGTCGGAATGAATTCGTGGATCACGCGCGACGTCAACTTTGGATTTGCCCTGGCTGTCCAGCATTTGAGTGATTTGAAAGTCAAAGTCACTGAAGCAGCGATTCCGCTCGCCGAGGTCAATCGACAATCGTCCGGCCACGATCCCAAACGAGTCTTGGGCACGCTCGCGCCGGGCGTCAAAACAGTCCTCGACGAATACCAGCGCAGCCGCGAAGAATTTCATGCCTTGCTTTCGCTTTGTAAGACGAACGAGGAACGTGAAAAACTGACCACAATGAAGAACCCCGCGCGGCAATTTGCGCCACGCCTCGTCAAGATCGCGACCGACTCGCCGAAGTCCACCGAGGCCTATCAGGCGCTGATTTATGCCGTGACTCTGTTGCGCCAATATCACCCAGAATCAACGGCCACCTCGCAACTTCAACAGGTGACAACGCAGCTTGTACGGGATCATATTGATGAGACCTCACTTGGAATCGCCGCACTGATCTTGAGTGAATCAAGACTGCCGTGCGTCCAACGTTTCTTAAAAGATCTGCTGCAATCGAGCCCCCATCGAGACGCGCAAGGCATCGCCTGCTTCGTGCTAGGTCGGCTCTTAGGAAGTAGTGAAAATGCAGTCGCCCGGAAAGACTCGATCAAACATCTGGAACGCGTGGTCAACGAATTCAGCGACGTTCTCGTCGGAGACCAGCCGCTGATCGACAGCGCCCAGAAAATGCTCTTCGAGCTTCAACATCTCTCCATCGGAACCGAAGCCCCTGAAATTGTCGGCAAAGATATTGACGGCAACGAAATCAAACTGAGTGACTTTCGTGGCAAGGTGGTCATGCTCGATTTCTTCGTCAACTGGTGCCCGTACTGCACGCAAATGTATCCGCTAGAGCGAATTCTGGTGGAGCGCTCACGTGATCAGCCATGCGTTCTGCTCGGCGTCAATTGCGACAAAGAAAGCGTCCTGCGAAATATCATCGACGACAAGAAAGTCACGTGGCAATGTTGGGCCGACGGTCAAGAAGGGCCGATTGCGCGCGAATGGCAAATTAGTGGCTACCCTGCGGTCTACCTGATTGATCACGAAGGGATCATCCGTTACCGCTCCAACGGCGTCCCGGATTCCGGAGAGATTGATAAGCTGCTGACCCAGATGACCAAGAAGGCCAACGAGGCGAAGGGAAAGGCAAAAAACCGAAATCGAACCACGCGATGAGCGATTGCCCCGGTTGCTGGGCCCATCGCAGAAGCGTAGACTGATGCGTTCCACCGCTGACGATTTCAAACCGTCAAAATTAGAGGAACGGCCCAGCCTATGAATCTGTATGTCTCGTTGCGCTCAATCTCCCATTGGCGAATTCGTCTTGCAATCGTTGGCGTATTCGTCTTCGTTCTTGGATCGAGTGTACGCGGCATCGCGGCCGATGCACCGGCTGCCGAAGGCGAGGACTTTTTCTTTATTCCGCCAGGCGCAACCCAAGCGGGGCACTCCAGAACGGCGGACGGACCGACGGCGGGTCGTCTGAAAATCACAGTTCGCGATGCTGCCACTGGCAAGCCAACCCCCTGCCGCATCAACGTCATTGGTGCCGACGGACAGTTTTACCAACCCGAAGAACATCACCTGAGTTTGTACTCATTGACGGGAGAATGGCCCAAAAAGAACGCGAAGGGGAATCGAGCCGGGAAAGCTCCCTATCGCTATCTGGGGCATTTCTTCTACAGCACCGGTGAAATCAGCCTTTCGGTTCCGGCGGGTGAAGTTCAGATTCACGTCTGCAAAGGATTTGAGTATCGACCACAGCAGATTCAGACTTTGATTGCCGCCGGGGCGTCGCTCGAAACAGACATCCAACTCGTTCGTGCCACCCCGATGTCAGATTGGGGATACTTCGGTGGTGACCCACATCTTCATCTGCCGCGAACATCAGACCGTGACGACGAAACCGCATTCGACTTGCTGGATGCAGAAGACATCTCGTTCGGAACCCCACTGGGATACAACGAACCGGCGGGCCCCTACTCAGGCTTCATGGACAAAATGGACTACCCGCAGTTCCGCGGATTGGGTCTTGCCTCCATCAAGTCCCGGGGATCCGTTCATATCCTGTCCGGACAGGAATATCGCAGTGCTCAGTACGGGCATCTCAACCTGTTCCTGCGCGATCGACTTGTCCTGGAAGGGCAGAGTCTGAATGCCGATGAGTGGCCGATCTATGGATTGGTTGGCAGCGAGACGCGATCTCAGGGGGGATATTCCATTCATGCCCACGGCGGTTATGGGTTAGAGATCTACGCCGACGCGGCACTAGGAACAGTTGATGCCGTTGAACTGCTGCAGTTTGGGATTTATCGCGGCATCGGCCTCACCGACTGGTACCATATGCTTAACGCGGGTTACGCATTCCCGTGTGTTGGAGCCAGCGACTATCCGGCATGTCGTTTTCTAGGAGATTGCCGTACCTATGTTTGGAGCGATTCGTCGCTGACCGAGACTCCAAACAATTCAAAATCGTTGCCGAAAATAAAGTCGACTCTCGAGTTTCCAACCTGGCTAAAGGCCGCGGCCAGCGGCCAGAGCTTCGTCACAACGGGTCCTATGCTGCTACTGGATGTCGATGGCAAACGGCCGGGCGAGACGATGACCCTCACGTCCAATGGTCGTATCACGGTGCAGGTGCGCGTCCGTTGCGACGTCACCGCCGTGACGACGCTCGACGTGATCTCGAATGGTGAAGTCGCAAAGACGATCAAGATTCCAGCCGACCAACAACAAGGTGTCTGGTTCACCGCACAAGTTCCCCTTGCACTGAACGAGCCGACGTGGATCGCCGCACGCTCCTGGTCGACCACGCCGGGAGGACAGCCTGACGCCGAATCGCACACGAATCCCGTTTACATTCACTTGGGGGGAAAGAAACCTTATCGACAGGCGTCGCTCGATGCTTGGATTCAGCGCATTGATGGTCAACTCGACAAACATCGTGCTCGCGACTTCGCACAGAAGTCGAAGGTCCTTGACTACTTCCAGCGAGCCCGAGATCTGCTGCTTCAAATACGGGTTCAGCATGGCTTGCGCAGCGATCAGGATCCACGCAAGCTTGCCGCCGAACTTGAGCAAGCTGATGCGCCGACACTCGCGGCAGACGTTTCACGTCCCGACGCAACGGACGAGGAACTGCGTGAGTTCTTGAAGCCGGTGCCTTCAACTCCACCAACAGAAGCGGTCAAATCCTTTGAAGGCATCGCCGGCTTCCAGATGCAACTCGTCGCCGCCGAACCACTCGTCGCAAGCCCCATTGCCGCCGCTTTTGACGAGAATGCCAACCTGTATGTCTGCGAGATGCGCGACTACCCCTATAAGCCCGGCGAGGGACTCGAACCGATCGGTCGCGTCCGGCTGTTGCGCGATACCAATCGTGACGGTATTTATGATGAAGCACATATCTTTGCCGACAAGCTGCTTTGGGCGGCCGGCGTCGTACCCTGGAACGGCGGTGTGTTCGTCGCCGCGTGCCCCGACATCTGGTACTTCAAAGATACCGACGGCGATTTTCGCGCCGACATCCAGCGTAAAGTCTTCACGGGTTTCGGTACCGGCAATCAACAGGCCATGGTCAACAACCTGGTGCTGGGAATGGATCACTGGATCTATGGCGCGACAGCAGGAAACGGCGGATTAATTCGACCTGGGAATGATCCGAATGCCGTGCCGATTTCCATTACAGGTCGCGACTTCCGGTTTAATCCCGTGACGGAGCAGTTCGAAGCCATCACAGGCACTGTCCAGTTTGGAAACACTTTCGACGACTGGGGAAATCGATTCGTCTGCAGCGAATCATCGCCGCTGCAGCAAATTATTCTGCCCGATCACTATTTGGCGCGGAACGCTTACTTGCCATCGCCTCGCGGCGTTCAAAGTATCGCCGCCCACCCAACGCCCATCTATCGGATCAGTCCGATCGAACGATGGAGACAGATTCGATCCAGCCGCCGGATTGCCAATAACAAGCGCAATGCGAACTCAGCCGGCGCGAGCCACCATGTGATCGATGCAGCAGCAGGAGTCACCGTGTATCGTGGTGGCGCATACCCGCCGGAATTCTACGGCCAAGCCTTCGTTGGCGACGGGCAAAACAATCTGATTCACCGGCGAGGGATGATTCCAGACGGTGTCCCGTTCAAATCCGAACGAATCGACCTGCAGACAGACTTCATTCGGTCACCTGACATCTGGTTCCGCCCCGTCAATCTGATCAATGCGCCAGACGGGACTCTGTACTGCTGCGACATGAATCGGGAAGTGCTCGAATCGATTCACATTCCTCTTGATGTCGTCAAACATCTTGATTTGAAAAGCGGTCGAGACAATGGCCGAATTTACCGCATCGCTCCACCTGGTTATACGTTTCCCGCCCCGCCGCAGCTCAGCAATGAAACCAGTGAACAACTCGTGGCATTGCTGGAAAGCCCGCACGTCTGGTGGCGAGAAACGGCGCTCAGGCTTCTGCATGAACGACAGGATCGATCGGTCGTCGGCCCGCTCACCATGATGGCACAAAACAGCGAGCGTCCCCAAGCACGTCTACTCTCGTTGTGGTCTCTCGAAGGGCTGAACTCGCTGACCCCGGACTCCATCGCGAAGGCATTGCTCGACCCACACCCGGGTGTGCGAGAAAACGCCGTCCGACTCGCAGAAACACAGTTCAAATCGGCGCCAGATCTGGTCAGTAAAGTCGCTTCCCTGGCCGATGACGACACTGCGCGAATTCGTTTCCAAGTCGCCTTTAGTTTGGGAGAATCCGATTCACCGGTCGCGGTGGCTGCATTGTCTCGAATTGCGCGTCGCGATGGCGCAGATCAATGGATCAGGACGGCCGTACTCAGTTCGGTGGCCCAATCGGCCGACAAGTTGTTCATGGAATTGATGAATCCCCCCTTTGAAAGCAACTCCGCAACGATCGCGATGCTGGGACAACTTGCGCAGGTCGTGGGTGTCCGTAACCGAACTTCCGAACTCGCAACGACACTCAATGCGATTGCATCCGGACCTCTCGCGCACGACGTGTCGGCGAGCGACCAGATCCTGCAGCAACTGGGAAATGGCATTAAACGGGCAGGGGGGACGCTGGCCACCAGTGACAGCCAATCCGCGGGATCAGCACTGCTTCAGCTGTGCTTGAAGCGGAGCGAAGTCACAGCGTCGAATGCACAAGAGAGCGTAGATCGACGCGTGTCCGCGATCAACTTGCTCAGTTGCGCTAGGTCGGATGCCCATCGCAGGCTGTTCGAAGAACTATTGGCCGTCGAACAACCGGAAGCCGTTCAGCTCGCCGCAATTCGCGCACTGGCGGACGACTCTGATCACCGCGTCGGCGGTGTCGTGCTTGCCTATTGGCGAACGTTCACTCCAGAGTGCCGCCGCATCGCACTTGGCGCACTTCTGTCCCGAGAAGACGGAACGCTTGCGCTGCTTGAAGCGGCGTCACGAGATGAGGTATCAGTTGCCGACATCGAAATGAATCGTCGCGAATTGCTGCTCAAACACAAGAATCCCTCAATCCGACAGCTTGCGAAAAACTTATTTGGGTCGATAGGACAGCGGGCTCGTCAATCGGTGGTTGACGAATACAAAGCCGCCCTGACGCTGGCGGGGCAGCCCGGAAATGGCAAGGCCATCTTCGAAAAAACATGCATAGCCTGCCATCAACTGGGCGAAAAGGGATACGCAATCGGCCCGAATCTAGCGTCATCACCAGCCCGCGAACCCGCAGCTCTTCTGACGCATATTCTCGATCCGAACCAGTTCGTGCTTCCGAACTATTTGCAGTATGTCGTACTGGATAAAAACGGCCGTACCTATACGGGACTGCTCGCGAGCCAGACTGCCACCAGCATCACGTTGAAGAAGGAGCGGGACGAGACGATCACCATTCTACGAGGCGACATCGAGGAACTGGCCAGCAGCAACAAGTCGTTGATGCCGGAAGGTCTCGAGAAAGACATGACACACCAGGCGATGGCCGATCTGATCGCCTATCTCAACGAAACGGCAACGCAGTCGCCTGGAGATCCGAACGCCACACGCGACTTCGGTACTCTGCCTGGACTGATCGAGACGCAGCGTGATTGATACGGAATGATCTTTCGTTCCACGCCACTGTGCTATGAATGATGTGTTCAGTGAGTTTTGTGAGCCACCGGAGAGCGAAACATTCAGCCGGGCTGAGATGCATTCCGGCGTGTTGATTTCATCGCCGAGCGCGAGTAGTCTCGAGAAGGCGACCTCTCGTTCTTAAGCCATCTCGTGGTTGAAGTTATGGGGACAGGCACCTTGCGGAGCCCGTCCCCATAACTTCAACCACTCCCGTTCGCTCTCGGATCTTCGACTTGAGTTGTCTCGCCTCATTCCATGTCCGTGTGACAGCTTCACGACAATTGGTCCGCGCAAGAAGACCTTCACGGCGTCGCCAATCCGGGCTCGCTCTGAGTGAGTTGTCAGACCGAGATCTTCGAGTGGCCTTCCTAACGCTAACGCGTATCTTCAACAGTCACGCGGGGGGATTGCCGGTCCCGGCTTGCGGCAGTTGCCGTGCCGAGATACCGAGCATGATTAGAGACCAGCCGTTAAACAGCATGTCGATTCCGACGAACAGAC
This sequence comes from Schlesneria paludicola DSM 18645, assembly GCF_000255655.1. Taxonomy (NCBI): domain Bacteria; kingdom Pseudomonadati; phylum Planctomycetota; class Planctomycetia; order Planctomycetales; family Planctomycetaceae; genus Schlesneria; species Schlesneria paludicola. The sequence continues at coordinate 1,004,793 of NZ_JH636435.1, forward strand.
CTATCACCCAGAGTCCAGAGATCGGCCAGTCTTGAACGATCATGGCCCCCAGTGCGAGATTGATGATCCCGTGTAGCGTCAACCAGAACGCATGATGAAAGCGGATCGCAAATGACATCGCGATTCGAAATAGCCCCCCGACAATCAGGAACATCGCGATCAACAGTGTCAACGCCGCCGCGCCGGCAACGGGATTGGCGACAATCAATGTCCCCGCGCCAACGCTCAACAGCCCAATCAACAACTCCATGAAGAAGCCACCCCAACGATTTGCCATAACGGCGTGCCCGGCCTGCAGAATTCCGCTAATGATCATCAGGCAACCAACAAAAGTGACGGAGGCAATTGTGAACATCACCGAATACGAGAGTGCGATCGTTCCCAACACAACCAGCAAGACGCCCAAGGCGATGAACCAGCCGGATCGCTTCTTGAGTTCATCGAGGCCAATCTGATGCACAGACGTAATGACCATTTCCGATGACATAGCCGAGCCCTTATTTCCGAGATGTGTGTCGAGATGACGTCAGTTGACGCGAATCCAGCCTAACGCGTTCTTGAGCGAACCCCAATGCAATGAGCATCTCAACCAGGAATGATGTTTCGCATTTCGTAAAAGTTCCCAGTCCGAAGCGCGGGGAATAGGCACATTTTCCCGAGGCATGGGAATCCATCGTGCTTCGACCCGAGCAGTCCTTTCCCGACCTGTGAACAGTTGACGCGTTTCGCACGGCGATGCATTCGGCGAATTGAACCGATGAGAACTTGCTTTCAAATGAATGCATGACACGCATCGGCCACGATCTGACCATTGACGTTCACGGCCATCCCGCCTTGAGGTCTTCTGTGATCCGCTTCACATAACCGAAGTTCGAACAATCAAACCTAAAGTGACACTTGTCGAGGTGTCGGCACGGTTTTACGCTCACAACACAGACGTCGATACGCTCAGTAAGTCGCATGACGCTCAACCGCCTTAAGCACCACACCCATTCTGTTCTGACATGTTCGCAAGATTCTTGATTCGTTGATCTGCTCACCGCAAGTTCATCAACAGGTCAATTCCGCTTTGTAGATCTACTAGTAATCCCCCTTCGAGTCTCCATAAGGTGCCATGCGATGGGTTCCGAGAATGCGCCCAATCTCGACGCAGTTGACATGGGAACAGCGGCCCTCCCTGGCCGAAATGTGCTGGAGATCTCCGTCCTTCGATCACTGAGCATTCGTTCGGACCTGCAGGGCTACGCACGATTTGGAGCCCACTTCGGATGTATGGCGCTGACTGGTATTTTGATCTGGATGGCGACACCGAACTGGTATCTGATGATCCCAGCCATGATGCTGCACGGATTCACGATCGTCACGATGTTCGCGCCGATGCATGAATGCGTGCACAAAACCGCATTCGCGACACCCCTCTTGAATGAGATTTTCGGATGGATCGCGGGACTGTTGAGCTTCTACAACTTCACCTACTACCGCTACTACCACACGTGGCACCACCGGTACACGCAGGACCCCGAACGCGATCCCGAGCTGATGTCTCCCAAACCACGGAACGTCTGGGAATATCTGGTCGAGATTAGCGCGATCACCTTCTGGTGTAATCGACCTCTGATGTTCATTCGCCTGGCCACCGGACAAACAGGACGGTATCCATTCGTTCCCGAAAATGCCCGTCGAAAAATCGCGATCTCAGCATCGATCCAGCTTGGAGTTTATGCCACGGGGCTTGTCTCGATCGCACTTGGCCACACCGCCGCTCTGTACTACTTCTTTTTGCCAGTCCTGCTGGCCCAACCCTTGCTGCGCGCGATTCTGCTCGCGGAACATACCGGGTGTACTTATGACGAAAATGGTCTTACCAATACGCGAACGACTCTCACGAACTTTCCCATTCGTTTGCTGATGTGGAACATGCCGTACCACACCGAGCATCACCTGTATCCGTCGATCCCGTTCTATCAATTGCCGCGTGCACACGATGAACTGAAAACCAAACTCGCCCATCTGGCTCCCAGTTATGTCGTGGCAAACCAGATCATCATCCGAGCTCTCGCTCAGGCGAAACAGGAGGCATGAACGTGGCGAATGCGTCATCCAGTTCATCCTCCGGTGCAACCTGCGAACTGTTTCTTCTTGAAAACTTTCGACTGCAGTGTGGCGAGACGCTGCGCGAAGCGAGACTCGCGTACAAGACGTATGGCACGCTGAATCGCGATCGATCGAATGTCGTCCTTTACCCAACCTCGTACGGCGCCCATCATTCGGATATCGACTGGATCGTTGGCCCAGAACGAATCCTCGATTCGTCGCGTTATTTCGTCGTAATCCCCAACATGTTCGGGAATGGACTCTCGACCTCACCGAGCAATACCGAAGGTCATTGCACACCTCCGTTCTCGCACGTCGATAATGTCACTGCCCAGCGGCGCATGCTGAATGACGTCTTCGGAATTCGGCGGCTGGCGCTCGCTTATGGATGGTCGATGGGTGCTCAGCAGGCACTGCACTGGGGAGCATTGTTCCCCGATGCGGTCGAGCGGATTGTCGCCGTCTGCGGCACCGCGAAGACGACGCCGCACAACTGGGTCTTTCTCGACGGCCTGCGCGCAATCCTCATGGCAGATGACGCATGGGCGGGTGACCACTTTACTCATCCACCACAAGCAGCATTGAAGGCCTTTGGGCGGGTATATGCCGGGTGGGCACTGTCACAAGCGTTCTATCGCGAGCAGATCCACCTTCAGTTGGGCTATGAATCGCTCGAAGACTTTCTGGTTCGGGACTGGGAAGCCAGTTTTTTACGACGCGACGCGGGCAACCTGCTGTCGATGATCGACACCTGGAAACGGTCAGACATCAGCAACAACGCAACGTTTGACGGCGACATCGGCCTTGCGCTCAGGTCCATTGCAGCAAAGACATACATCATCCCGGGGCAGACCGATTTGTATTTCACATCAGAAGATTGCCAGCGCGAAGCACAACAGATTCCCCGTGCGACATTTTCTCCCATACCGTCAATCTGGGGGCATCGAGCCGGCAACCCCGCCAAGAATCCGGCGGACCAGACGTTCTTGAGATCCGCCGTCGCCGAGATTCTTAGTGCCTAAAGGCTTACAAAAAAAGAAAACGTCGTGAAGTCAATGCATCTCTGAAGACACTGAAGCCGTGAGGCTTAAACCGAAGATTTCGTCAGGACAATGCAATCGGGGCGATCTCGTCCGTATGAAAGAAGATGCCATGTCATTGCTTGAAACGGCCAAAACCCTGGGCCTGCGCTACTTCCTGGTTTCCTACTCCGATCTGATGGGGACATCGCGATCAAAGCTGATTCCCGTCGCCGCGATCCAGGAGGTCTGCAAGAATGGAGCTCCCTTTGCAGGATTTGCCACATGGCTGGACCTGACCCCCGCCGACCCTGACGTCTTCGCAAAGCCCGATCCCGAGAGCCTGATCCAGTTGCCGTGGAAACCGGAAGTTGGTTGGCTGGCCGCCGACTTATGGATGGACGGCCAGCCACTGGCACAAGGGCCCCGCAACGTCTTGAAACGTTCGATCGCGCGTGCTGCGCAGCACGGGTACGAGATGAGAACGGGCGTCGAATGCGAGTTTTTCCTCCTCACCCCCGATGGTCAGTCGGTCAGTGACCCCTTTGATGATCAGAAAAAACCATGCTACGACCAGCAAGCACTCGTGCGTCGTTACGAATTGATCGCCGCGATCTGTGATGCATTGACCGACCTCGGATGGGAGCCATACCAGAACGACCACGAAGACGCGAATGGCCAGTTCGAAATCAACTGGAAATATGGCGAAGCTCTGCAAACTGCCGATCGCCAGACGTTTTTTAAGTTCCTGGTGAAATCGCTGGCCGAACTGCACGGCATGCGTGCGACGTTCATGCCGAAGCCATTCTCTCGATTGACTGGAAACGGCTGTCATATTCATGTTTCGCTGTGGGACCGAGAAAAGAAAGCGAACCTCTTCGCCGACACGCGTGACGATCTTGGCCTTTCGACGCTTGCCTACGAATTCCTGGGCGGAGTTTTGAACTCTGCCGAAGCACTGTCGGCACTCGTAACCCCTACGGTCAATTCGTACCGACGAATTCACGCACGCGGAACCAGTTCGGGTGCAACCTGGTCGCCGAACACGATCAGTTACTCTGGCAACAATCGCACACACATGATTCGCATTCCGGATGGCGGGCGGTTCGAACTGCGCCTGGCCGACGGATCGGCGAATCCGTACCTGATGGCGGCAGGCCTTCTCGAGGCGGGACTTTACGGAATGGCGCATCATTGCCAGCCAGGTCCTCCGTCCAAAACCAACGCCTACTTCGAGCAGCTTCCTCCCGACATGCGAGTCTTGCCCGATAACCTCCTCGACTCACTTCGCGCGTTGCAGAACGACACCATTCTCAAAGCTGGGCTCGGTGAGGAGTTCACCCGTGCCTACCTAAAGTTGAAACGAGCGGAGTGGCGCGACTATTCCAGCCATGTGTCCAAATGGGAAACAGAACACACATTGGACTGTTAAACTAGGTGGCAGGCTCACTGTAAGGGCGACGCTCGCTGGCGGAAATCTTGACCCGGCCTCTCGAGGATGCCTCCAAGCCTGCCAGCACAAAGTGCCAGTTCCACCAGAGTCGATTGACCAGAGTGTCCGACGACCTGCGACCATGGTCGCAACATGCCGACTCACCAGCGGAACAAGCAGGTGCCCCAAGTCAAACCGGCACCGAATCCGCTCATCAGCATCGTGTCTCCGCGCGAAATGCGGCCCGCTTGAACGGCCTCGTCCAAGGCGATGGGAATCGATCCACCTGACGTATTGCCATAGTCCCGAAGATTGTTGTACATCCGGTCCTGTGGAATCGCCAATTGTTCCGCCACATGATTGATGATGCGGATGTTCGCCTGATGCAATACATACAGCGAGATATCTTGCACAGACATCCCCGATTTTCGCATGACAACTTCCATGCTATCCGCCACCGCCCGAACGGCCCACTTAAAGACGTTGCGGCCATCCATTTGCAAGAATTGACGTCCCGCATCCAAATCTTCGTGGGTTACGGGATTCTTAGAGCCGCCTGCCTGCCGGTCGAGCATCGCTCCACCGCCGCCATCGGACCCAAGCTGGTAACAGATCAATCCTTGATGCGCGTCACCGCGAGCGATCAGCACCGCACCCGCACCGTCGCCAAAGAGTGGTGCGACTTTCTGATCCAACGGATTCACGATGCGGCTATTGCAATCACCGCCAATTACCAGCGCCAGGCGACTATTCCCAGTCGCGACGAATTGCGCGGCCGTCGCTAATGCATAGACGAAACCAGAGCAGGCCGCATGGACGTCCATGGCGGGTGCGTCGATTCCTAAAGCTTCTTGCACCAGATTTGCGGTGGATGGACACTGGAAATCTGGTGTAAAGGTTCCGACGACCACCAAGTCGATCTCGCGGGTGTCGACTCGAGCATTTCGGATGGCTCGTCGAGCGGCTTCGACGCACAGATCACTGGTGGCTTGTTCAGGGCGCGCATAGCGTCGCGAAACAATTCCAGTCCGTTGCTCAATCCACGCGGGGTCATAACCGTAAAGACTTTGCAGGTCCGCATTCGTAACGATGTGATCCGGAACGTACGATCCCGTCGAAACGATTTGAACCCCAAGCAGTGAACGCGTTCGGCGGCTCCAGCTCGATCTGGACGGAGTAGAGGGGCTTGGTGCGACAGGGTTTGGCGCGAAGGCAGGGCCGGCCTCTACGCCGGTAGCAGAGCCATTCGCCACACGTGATCCGTCGCTCTCATACATAGATCGCATCCTCGATCGGCAAAGCGCCAAACGTCTCCAGTTCCGCCGTTATCCCGACAACAGCGTCCAGCGAACGATTCACTTCATTCGACCAGCAGGGTTTGAGGAAACTCCAGCCAACCTGTTTGAAGTATACCGCCCGTTTTTCCTGCAGACTAGCGAGCCCACGACCGCAGCCACGAACTTTGCCTGATGTGGATGGATTATGTTTATTCCCGTAAATTGAGCAAGATGGATCGATTGTCACTGCCCCCACCAGCAGCCTCATTCGATCGACGGAACCTTAATTCGTTGAGTGAAATCAGCCTTCTTCGGCGTCGGGTCGCTCTTGCGGCATCTGCCGGTTTTGGCCTAAAACTCGCCCACGAAAGCCGAACCGAACATGTATGCGTTCGGCCATTTCGTTGATTTCGGGTCTCTCAAGGGATGGAGAGAGGTCAATGCGTTTCGTCGCGAATGCTTGGAGTTGGGGCGGTTCGGGTTTGGTTACCGCGGCTTTGCTGGCCGGATGTGGAACGCAGTCGCCACCCGTCGCTGAAATCAACATCAACGAAACCACCGTCGCCGATGCGAATGATGTTTCCGAGGGCTTGCCTCTGCTCGCGGTCCCCGGCCCTGACGATGCGAAAAACAAGGGCAAGGTGACTCGCGCCTCTGCCACGACGAAATCCGCACCTACTTTGCTGCCAAAAGGCCTGTTCGGCAAGAAGGCTCAACCTGATTCGGCGTCCGAGAACAGCGAGCCTGCTCAGCAACTGTTGGAAAAAGGCTCGCCCCAATGGCTGCTGGCGGAAATTCAGCAGATTCGATTACTGCCGTTGCCGAACGAAATGAAAGAAGAGGAAGAAAACGACGACTCGGATGAAGACGACAAGCCATTAACGCCAGCACAAGAAAAGAAGCTGGCACAAGAAATCGAGCGAAATCGCGACATTCGCCGTGAGCGTAACCAGAAGATCGTGAAGCTCGCCGAAGAATGCCTGCAAAAGACTAGCAAGAATCCCGAGCTTGAGCCCCTGTTCGCGGCCGCCGTTCACAATCTGCTCGACGCTCGCCTACAACTTGCGTTGCAGGGGGATACAGCCAGCATTAAAGCCTTGTATGAAGCAGACGAGGTTCTGTTCGAGCGAAACCCGAAATCGGATTCCGCCTCAGAAGCCGCTTTGACGCTTGTGAATTTGACGCACGCGAATGGCCTGCGATATGGACGTAAAGACCCACGCTGGCTGAAAGAATTCTCGAAGTGCACACAGTCGTACGCGAACCGATTCCCTGACGAAATGCCACGATCGGTTCCGCTTTTGATGGCCGCCGCACGCAGTTGCGAAATGAATGGACAGACCGACGAAGCACGCGGTTGTTACGAGTTGCTCGGCGCAAAATTCAAAGACACTCCGCAGGGACAACAGGCCGCAAGTGTATTGCGTCGACTACAATTGAAAGGGCAGGAGCTTGAATTGGCGGGCCCCGGAATCGACGGTGGCGATATCGACGTCAAGCAACACAAAGGAAAGATGGTACTGGTCGTCTTCTGGGCATCGAATGCAGCACCGTTCACACAACAGCTTCCCAAGATCCTCGAAATCACGACAAAATACCGCAATTTCATGACAGTGGTCGGAGTCAATCTGGACACGGATGAAAAAGCTGTCGACGCGTTCGTGGAAGCCAATCGCCTGGACTGGCAACAAGTCTTCTTCCCGAGCAAACAGGAACGAGGCTGGAATTCGCCGCTTGCGATTCAATATGGAATCAATTCGCTCCCCACGATGTTCCTGCTCGATCCGAATGGAATTGTGGGAGAAACAAACCTTGACGCGACAAACCTCGAAACGAAGATTCGTGAAGTTTACGCCCCCTTCCGAAAGAAAACCGCCGCAGCGAAATAGAAGCCGGCCACATCACATTCTCAGACATATTTGAGTTCCCCAATCTGTCCATCCCGAAGGCTGGACTAGTTGGCGTGCACACCGTGTAATAGGAAGACTTCGCATCGACCCGAGCCTTCCTGCTATTCGGCCATGCCCTGAATGTCTGATTCACCAATTTCTGATCAGCGTCTGAAACAGAATCCGTGGGCAGGCATTCTGCCCATTGTGGTGGCGTGCTTGCTGACGGCGATCTACTTTCATGAGCCGCAGCTCACCGCCCGACTGCCAATGCCGGGACACATTCTGATTCGGGTGATTGTCCTGATTATTGGCTTGACTGGCGTGATTCAGTTCATGAACCAGCTCAAGCACCGCCCGCGACTTCCGTCGTGGATGCGTCTTAGCCAGCACTGGATGACGATTCCACTCGAAGGCTGGATCTACCTGGGAATCATGTTCGTCCTGTTCACAGGGGCGATGCTCACCAAACAAAACACGCTGCTGCTTGTGTTCGCCTTCATGGCAGGCCCGTTTGTGATCAACGGCTGGATGACGTTTGGAATGCTTCAGGCAGCCAGAGTTCATCGCGATTCACCACCGCGAGCGATGCAAGGCGAATTATTCTCGGTGGAACTAAAGCTTCACAACAGTCGCCCGCTGCTGGCCATCTGGATGATGTCAATTCGAGACGAGATCGGGCACACGCTCGAATCGCTGAATGCCACGGTCTTGTTTTCGCGCGTCTCTCCACGTTCGTCGCAGGCAGGACAGTACCAGTTGCGCCTTGTGCATCGCGGTCGATATCGACTTGGCCCTCTTTCAGTCTCGTCTCGATTCCCCCTCGGACTCGTTGAGCGCAGCCGCATCTTCCCCGTGAAAAGTGAAGTTCTGATCTATCCTCGAATCGGTCGAATCTCTCCCGACTGGCGATTGAAGCTGGTGGGGGCAACCGAACTGGTTTCTCGCAATCAACCGCAACGCGGCGTGTTTCACGACGATTTTCATCGCCTGCGAGAATTTCGATCGGGTGATAACCCACGCGCGATTCACTGGCGTTCAACAGCACGACGAGGAGAATTGATCCTTCGCGAATTTCATCAGAATCGCGAGCATACACTGGCAGTGGTACTCGATCTTTTCCAACCGCCGAACGCGAAAGCCGCCGATCACGAAAGCGTGGATTTCGCCCTGAGCTTTGTCGCCTCGATCCTGGTCGAACGGGGACGCGAATGTCGAGATGGATTTCTGTCGTTGACCGTTTCGGGAGCGCGCACCTTTCGATGGGAAGGGCAGGGACATTCGAGCAGCCTGGAATCGCTGTTCGACGGACTGGCGGTCATTGAACCGGGCTCCGCAAGTGAAGTCGCCGAAAATCTTCAATCCACACTCGAACAAACTCAGTCAACAACTCAATTGTTGCTCATCACAACACGCGAGGGAGAACTGCCGTACCAATCCTTGCTTTCGCATCGGATTGACGTACTGAACCTGACGACACGGACGGATGACTCGCTGCTGATTTTTGACGACGAACGACAACTACGCTCCGTTCGCCGAGAACCAGTTTTGCATCGGGACGAATGAGGAACTGGATGTATGGAACTCGGAACCGTCTTCAAGATCAGCCTCTACGGCCTGACGGCGCTGATCGGCATCATTCTCGGCCTTGCGGAAGGCGAAGGATCACAGAGTTACAGCTTTCGTAGCAGCCTGCTACTGCCGTTCCTCTCAGTGCCTGTCGTCATCGGCGGATATCTCGTAACAGAACGGAAATCGGGACGCACGACTTCACCAGGCCTCGGCTTGAGTTCAACGTGGGCCAACGTCCTGGGAATGATGGCGCTCATTGCGACCGGGTACGAATTCTCCGGCGATAGCCGCGAAGGAAAACTGCTGGCCGGCACACACCTCTTGCTCTATGTCACGTGGATCGTGCTCTTCCAGCAGAAAACAATCCGCCTTTACTGGTTCTTGTTAGCACTGGGAATCCTGCAACTGGCCGTAGCGTCAGTCCTGACAAGCAAAGGCTGGTTCGGATTCTGTGCTGTCGGCTACATGTTCTGCGCCGTCTGGACTCTTTCGATCTTCTCGCTGTGGCGGGCGGAACAGATGTTCGAAGAAGAAAACCTCAGACGGATCGAAGGAACGCCCGGTGAAACGCTGGCGCAGCCACTTACGAGGGGCAATCGCGCGTCACAGAGCGAAGTTCAAAGTGCCGTGCAACACGAAGAGGGAACCCAGTGGCTGACCGCACGATTTGTTACCGGGGTGTTGTTGACAACCTGCTCGGCCTTGCTTGTCAGCACGGCATTTTTTGCATTTATCCCCCGCGTTTGGGTTGGGCCGGACTTCTCATTACAGGACGATGCCAATGCCATGTCCGGCCTGGTACGAAAAACCGGACTTGCTGGCTTCATCAAGCTGGGTGATCTCGGTCGAGTCCTCGAAAGCACCGAACGCGTGTTTGAGATTCAGCTCACAAACCGGGAAACGAAAGCCAACATTCCCGTCGAAGACTACGCACAATTGCTAGGCATGGCCGAACCGCTTTTCCGAGGTGCCGTCTTTACAAAGTATGAAAAGGGACGCTGGTCCCCCAGTCGCGGCAATGAATTCCACATCGTGCGTTTTACCATCGCTTCCGCAGACGCCGCCGTTCGTCAGAACGTTCGGCTGGAACCGACGACTTCTCAGGTGCTGTACTGTCTGGGTTCACCGTTGGCCATGACATCGCGTCGAATTCCATTCGGAGATTTTGATGCCCTGACGGGCGTCGCAATGCGCAATGAAGTCCGAGGCGAGTTAAACGTCACAGAATACCTGGCCTACTCCAACCTGCCGACGGTCGAACAACCATACTACGCCATCAAAGTTTCGCCCGACACGCGTTCGGCGTACTACACGCGAGGATACCTCAAAGACAATACCGAACTGCCCAAGGGGCTGTCGCAATTAAAGGAACTAGCGCGTCACATCGTCGAACAGGAAACCGCACGAATCCAAAGAGCCGAGAACCGATCGAAAGCGCGTGAACTCACGCCGTTCGAGAAGGCGACGGCCATCGAGTACTACCTGCGCGAGTCCGGAATCTACAAGTACTCGCTCGACCTTGCGATCCATGATTCGACGATTGACCCAGTCGAAGATTTTCTCGTCAATCGCAAGTCAGGGCACTGCGAATATTTCGCCACAGCACTGGCACTCATGCTGCGCAGTGTCGACATTCCAGCGCGCGTCGTGAGCGGCTTCAAGGGAGGAATTACGCACCCGGACGGTTCGTTTGAAGTCCAGCAAAGGTTTGCGCATTTGTGGGTCGACGCATGGGTTGATCACGAGAAATGGACAACATTTGACGCCACCCCGCTGGAAGCAAGGTCCCTCAGTGTGGCCGAAGTTGCCGCGAAAAAATCCTCCGTCTGGCAAGGAGTTCAAACCACGCTCTCAGGCCTTTGGTCCGAGAATGTGTTGAACATGTCCCTCGACCGCCAGGAACAATCGATCTACAAGCCGATGCGTGAGTTAGCCTATATGCTCGCCACACTCGTCGAACAACTGTTCACGTCACCCGAATCGGCAATGAAGACGCTCTGGAACCTCTTGACGGATCGCGAGAAGTGGTTCAGCGTCGGAGGCTTCTTGTTTATTTTCATTGGACTGCTTCTGCTGACAGGTATCACATGGCTCATCCGCTGGTCATCCTCGCGACTTCGCGATTGGTGGCTCAATCGAATTGATCAGGGCCAGCAACGCCGTCAACGAATTGTCGCCTTCTACGAACGATTCGCCAAACTGATGCGCAGCCGTGGAATGAAACGTAAACCCTCGCAGACCCAGCGTGAGTTTGCAGAAGAAGTCGCAATGGCACTGGCTTCCGAGCTTCCTGCCGATGCCGACGCCATGGCCCCGAACGGGATTTCGCAAGCATTCTATCGAGTTCGTTTCGGCGAAGAAGAACTCACCAATGACGAGGTGATTCGATTGGAGCAGGACATCATGGCGCTGGAAAAAGTTCTCTCGAAACAGCCGTCGTCGCATCATCGATCTGAAGCCGCGATGTCGGAATCCGTTTGACCAGCGGAAGCTGCGGTCGATGTCGGCGAAGCTTCAAACCTCAACGGGCACACCTCGATGACCTCGTTGCAAGCCGGCCAACTCATGTATGGGCCGTTTGCATGCCCCTGACAGAACAACGTTGCGGGAGGTACTACGCCCTCTTCGACAATCCCCCATTCTCGCATTCAATCCGCCAAGTCGCAAAATCAACCGCGAACAGCAAATCTGAGTTTTGCAGATGTCGAACGGGGATTGGCATGCCGCTCGGTCGCCGACGCCCGAATGACCTCCTCAGAAATCGATGAGTAGTCACCACAGGCAAGTCCGCGCTTGAAGCTCTGTTTGACGCGTCGATCCTCGCCCGAATGAAACGTCAGAATGGCAATCCGTCCGCCCGGTTTCAGACAGTCTGGTAGCTGCCGCAAGAACGAATCCAGCGCCCCAAACTCATCATTCACCGCGATTCGAAGAGCCTGAAACACACGCCTGACGGTCTCTTTGGTTCGTTCTTCTGTCGCGCGGCCTTTCTGCATGAAATTCGCGATCGCGCTGGCAAGCGCACCGGTCGTTGTCATCGGCGTTTTCGAATGCGTCTGCAATATCATTGCGGCCAGCTTCACGGCCTGCGGTTCATCCGCATTCTGCTCCAAAATCAGCGCCAGTTCCGTCTCGGTCATCCGCGACAAGAGTTCCGACGCCGGTTGCCCATGTCCAGGATTCAGCCGCATATCGAGCGGCCCGTCTGTTTTGAACGTAAACCCTCGACTCGGGTCATCGATCTGCATGGACGAGAGTCCCAGATCCGCCAGTAGAATGTCAGCCCCAGCCGGTGCCTCTTGCAGAACGAAACCGAGAATCCCGGCAAAATTCATCCGCCGCACGACAAGCGACTCGGGGGGGTGGCCCAGCCCACGCAGTCGCGCCTCGGTCTTGGGCAACTCCAAGGGATCGGCGTCGACACCGATCAACTTGCCGCCGGGTTGAAGGGCTGCGAGCACTGCCGTGGCGTGCCCGCCGAACCCCAACGTGCAGTCGACCGCAACTTGTCCTGGCGCGGGAGCCAAAAACTCAAGAATCTCATCAACCAGAATCGGCCGATGCGTCCCCGCCGGCGTTTTTCCACTGGCAAGGACCTTCGCGACAACTTCACCGTACTTTTCCGGTTGATGCTCTTTATATTTCTCGTGAAACTGCCGCGGATTCTTCCCTCGATAGCGTGGCCGTCGCGGAGGCTTATCGGGTGACGGTTCGTTCATGAGAAAAATCACCCGGTCCGCAAGGAATACTCGGTGGCCCCACAGTCACAACGCTGACACGAACAGGCCGAATCACGGTGATCATTGCCGATTCGGGCCGACTTCTCAAACAGTTGATCTGCATCGGCCGCTTGAAATCGCGTTTTTCACACCTCGTGGCGCTCTTCCGAAGCGAAGGCGCCGATTGGTTTTCCGATTTGGACAGCGTTATCCAAATTGACCGAAAGTGCGAATTCCTTATAATCTATGACTCAACCGGTCGCGACGGGGTTCTGCGTCGGGCTTTGAGTTATGGCAAATTTTCATCCGAGAGGCAGATCATGGCTGGTAACGTCGCTGAGTTTACAGATGCCGGTTTCAAATCCGATGTTGTTGATAGCCAACAACCTGTGTTGGTTGACTTCTGGGCGCCGTGGTGCGGCCCTTGCAAGATGCTTGGCCCAACCATTGAAGAGTTGGCCAACACCTATTCGGGCCGCGTCCGAATTGGGAAAGTCAACATTGATGACAATCAGCAAGTCGCAAGCGACTATGGGATTAGCTCAATTCCCACCGTCATGATTTTCAAAGGTGGGCAGGTTGTCGACCGCTTCGTCGGTGTGACACCTAAAGCAAAATTGAGTGCCGCAATCGATAGCCACCTGTAAGACGTCGGCGATTCAGGGTTTCGACGGATTGAATCCCTGAATCGTCCGCATTTTTGTTTCAAATGCAGCTGTGTGATTGGGAAGGGACTCCCAGATGAATGAGCGAGTCAAGGACGAACAGCACGCGCAACGCATCCTGCCTGTGACCGGTTCGCTCAGTGAGCATCATCACATGAACTCGTACGGGATCGGGGTACGTATTGATCCCGCCCATACACTGCCCCCCGAGGCGGAAGCCCGCCAGGTCGAGTGGCAGAACCTGGAACATTTTGTTCCCGGCCGCGCGGCCGGTCGCCCGGCGCCTGCACCTGTGCCCGTCACTCCTGACGTCTCACATATTGATACGCAGTTCCTGGATGACATCAGTCAGCGAGCTCGCCTGATTCACAATCAGATTCAGGCCCAGAAAGCGGTGCTGGACAAGCGCGAAATGGAGCTGCGTAGCCGGCTGATTGAGCTCGAAGAAGATCAACAGCGTTTCCATCATCAGGCGGCACACGACCAGTCGCAACTCGACGCTCGTCGCAGCCAGCTCCAAAAGAACGAAGCCGCCCTTGCCGAACGCATGATCGCGTTCGAACTGCATTCACGAAAACTCGAATCTGAAGCGGCGACGATTCAGCAGCAGCGAGCGGACATCGAGAATCGCAAAAAAGCAATGCGGGAAGAGATCCTTGCGGAACTCGCTTCCGACAAAAAAGCCATCGAAGTCGCCAAGGCGGAGCTGCAAAAAGAACTTCATCATGCACGGGGCTTGAAAGATTCGCTGCAAGAGCGACTGACTCTGTTGACCGCAGAGAATCAGCGGACGCTGAAAGACGAGCGCGAGAAACTGTGGCAGTCTTTGACCGAAGAATGGGAGCAGCGTAAGGTCGCATTCCAGCAAGAACTCGATTCCTGGGCGCGCACGCGTGACCACGAGAAGTCAGAGATCGATCGTGAACGTGCGATGTTCGACGCGACAATCGCGAGTGCGAATGCCGAATTCCTGAATGCACGCGACGCTCTCGCGGCGGAGCTGACGGAGTTGCGTGAGCAACACGCGAACAAGTTGGAGCTCGAACGCGAAGAGTGGCAGCAGGCTCGCCTGCGTGAAGAAGCCGAACTGGCGATTCTGATCGAAACGCAACGTGCCGAGCTTTTGGCCGAACGCGATGCAATGACCGTCGAATTTGATTCCCTGCGTGCCCAGCAAGCTGCGGTGCTACGAGAGGAACAAAGCGAATGGGAACGCACATGCGAAGCGACGCGACTGCAGTTGGCGGCCGAGCAGGAGCAACACACCGCCAAGCTTCAACAATTGTCACTCGAATGGGAAGAAAACTGTCGCATTCGCGAGACTGAGCTGACGGTGCAATCCGAAGCACTGCAGGCCGAGCGTGTGAAGTTCGAGCAGGAATTGGCCGAGACGGTCACACAGCAGACGGCCGCACTCGTTCAGGATCGCGCCGAGTGGGAACAATCTCGTCAGAAAGAGATCGAATCGCTCGAAGCACAGCGAACAGAAGTGGCGGCCTGGCGCGATCAGATCCAACATGAACTGCGCGCGGCCCGCGAACATCACGACCAGTCACTGCAAAGCGAACGGGCGGAATGGGAACAAACTCGGCTTGAGCAGCTAACGCAACTTGAAGCCGAGAAAGCCGATTGGCAGCACTCTACCGAAGCGGAACGGGCATTCCGGGAATCGCAACAGGCCGAATGGGTCGCCTCACGCGATTCCGCACTGGCCGCCTCACGCGAAGCTCTCGAAGTCGAGTTCGTCACTCTCCGACAACAGCACGCACAGCAGCTTCAAGCGGAACGGGACAATTGGGAACAGCAGGTCGCCGAGCAGAAAGCCGCTCTTCAGACACGTCGCGACGAACAGTCTCGTGAATTGACCCTGATTGAAAATCGAATTCGATTCCAACAGGATCACCTGGATAAATCGCGAGCCGAATTCGAGCAGGCCCAAAACGAACATCGCCGCGATCGACAGATCGAGCTGCAGCGACTTGAAGAAGCCAACAAGATCACACTGCAGCGGCAGCGGCAGGTCGACCTCTATCGCTCCTCGATCGACGAGCGTGAGAAGTCGCTGGATCGCGAGCAAGAAGTGCTCAGCCGCACACGAAAAGCGATCACCAGCACGGCTGACTACGATCGCATGAACTTCCAGGCCGAAAAGCACGCTTGGGAACAAGAGCGCCAGATTCAGCAGAGCGAATTGCGACGACAGCAAGAGGCGCTGGTTGCACGGACCGAAAACCTGGAAAGCCGCGGCATTCGACTCGACAAACTGCGTGCAGAACTCGAAGAAACACATCGCGCCACCCTCGAAATGCGATTGGCCGTCGAGGAATCGTGGGCACAATTAACGGATGTGGCAGGTGAAGAGGAAGCACGACTTCGAGTTGACCAAGTTCGACATTCGCTCGCTGGATATCACCAGCAGATGCACGAATCCCTGTCGGAGCGTCGACGCGAACATGTGGAATCACAGTCCAAGTTTGAACGACAGCGTGCCGAGTTCAATGACGAACGTCAGCGTCTGACATCCTGGTTGACGAAGCGCGATGAAGACCTGCGACTGGGAGAAGAACGACTGCGAATCGCCGCGAATGAAGCGGCCGCAAACCACACAAAATGGCTGGCCGCCCGTGACCGATGGCTGATGGAGAAATCCGAGGCGGAACAGTTGATTCGCCGATTGCTCTCGTCACTCGGTGATAACAGCCGGGATGCGACCCGGCAATTCGATCCCAACTTCCGCTGGGACGAAGTGAGCGCGCTGTTCAATAACGCGCCTACCCTCCAAAGCTAATTGCGCCGCCACTCTGTTCTGAGAGGCCCTTAAGGTTTACCCACAGGCTCGTCGGCCTGCGCACGATGAGTTTATGAACGCGTCAATTCCGATTGAAAATCGCAACAACCAAATCGAAAGTGAAGTCATAGCGCGCAGTTGATCACTACGCGCGACCATTCGGGTCTGGACGAACGTGTCGTTCGCAAATCAGACGTCGTCAGCTCCAGAACTTTTCGCCGTGCCAGTTCAATGACGGCTGAGTCTGCACTTCGATATCGCCGTTGACCTGCATCTGACAGGCAAGCCGAAGTGTGGATTCATTACCAATCCGCGCAAAGAATGTGAGCGGATGAGGAACCGTCATCATGAACTTCTCGTACCCACTTTGCACCGAGCAGTTTTCGACGCCCTTCTTCACCATGACCCGACAACTGGTGCAAGCACCGAAGCCAAGACAGTTCACGTAATTGTGCGGGAAGGGGTAGAGCTGCACTCCAGCCTTAATCGCTTCGCGTCGCAGGTTTGATCCCGCGGGAACTTCGACCGTTTTCTTTTCGTTGACGAATGTCACGGTAGGCATATTGGACGTTCTCTCCCTAGTAAGCGAGTGCACTCACAGAACGACGTGACAATGATGATATTCGTGAAGCAAACGAGAACGCAACGCCGTCCAGAGAGAACTCGCGGCAGTCGCATTTTTGAGAATCTGAGACGGGAGTCAGACATCCTGCCCTGCCGCACACTCGCCGTCTGTTCACAAGCTGAGTGTCAACCGGTCGCAATGGACTGAGAACGTGTCTCGGCACCACTCGGAGTCGCGTTAGAGCGCTCCGCTTCCTGTCAGAACAACGCGGATGGTTCGCAGCATGATCTTGATATCGTTCGTCAGGCAACAGTTCTGCAGGTAGAGCAGGTCGAGATTGACTTTGCGTTTGAAGCTCTCGATGTCGTTGTCATATCCATTGATCACCTGTGCCAAGCCGGTCAGGCCCGGCTTCAATCCCAACCGATTGATGTAGTTCGGAATCTCTTTCGTCAGTTCCTGCACAAATTCGGGACGCTCAGGCCGAGGGCCGACGAATGACATCTCACCACGAAGGACGTTCCAGAGTTGCGGCAGTTCGTCCAACCGAGTTTTTCGCAGAAACCAACCGATCGGCGTGACGCGCGTGTCGCCCTTCACCGCGAATTGAGGTCCGTTTTTCTCTGCATCAATACGCATCGTGCGAAACTTGTAGATCACGAAGGGCCGTCCATATCCACCATCGCGCCGGCGTTCCTGATCCAGACGACGACGTTCGATTCCGTCGGGCGGGACGCCAGGCGAATCACTCTTCCGGCGGTCGCCTTTTTTCTGTCGCAGATTCAATCCGACACGAGTCTGTTTAAAGACGATCGGGCCTGGCGACGTCAGCCGGACCAGAATCGCGACGAGCAACATCACGGGACTTAAGAGAACCAGCAATGTAAAGGACGACAGAATATCAAGCAGGCGTTTCCAGCGGCGTGTCGACTCACTCATACAATGAATGTTACGACGTGGTCGATCTAAGTGGAGTTTCGTCAGCCATTCTGGCGGCGGCAAACTGTCGTCCGCCACGTACTGATCGTACAAGTCGGCGAACTCGTCATCGCTTGAAGCGGCACTTGTTTTGAATGTCGAAACGCTCATTTACCTATTCCTGTGACGCTCGTCATTCCGCTCGGTAATTCCAAGCATCACCAACGCTCGCGCTTCCATAGTCACGACCCAAGTTTATTTCAAAGACGGTCACCTGGCCGCGATCAGGTGACTTCTATTTGCAACGGCGTGGTGATTCGACTACCGACCGAAGCGAATGTGATGATTATTTCACTCTCGCAACATGTTGACATAATGCATCACGAATAAATCGAGCCAATCGCCACAATTTCGCGTTTCGTCACGCATCTGGCCTTGGCCCTCGTGACTCCACAACCTTATTCACATAAACGACTTGCACGTCAAACGCGTCCCGCACACGTTTCAGCGAGGATGGCGACGAACGATTCCAGGGCATTATCAGGAGTTGCTGCATGTAACGTAATTCGAAGGCGCGAGGTTCCCTGTGGCACCGTCGGCGGGCGAATTGCCCCGACCAGGAACCCGTTCTTCAGCAGCGAATCTGACACCTCGATCGCCGCTTCGGGCGCGTGGAGCACAACCGGTACAATCGGCCCGACGGAATGCGGATAAGGAACGATACCCGATCGAACCAATGCGTTCCGAAACGCGGCAGACCGCTGCAGCAAACGGTCACGTCCGGTCGAATCCGCGCGAATGACCTGCAGCGCCGCCGTCGCCGCCGCACAGATCGCCGGTGGCAGTGCAGTCGAATAGATCTGCGTTCGCGCTTTGTTCCAAAGAAACTCGATGAGTTCCCTGCGCCCCGCCACGAATCCGCCCAACGCGCCGATCGCCTTACTCAACGTGCCGATGCGGACGTCGATTCGTTCTTCCACATCCAACATTTCGCCCACACCGCGACCGGATTGACCGAAGACACCGGTTCCATGCGCTTCATCCACAATCAAAATCGCCCCGTATCGATCGCGAATTGCACATAGCTCTGGAAGTGGAGCGAGATCTCCATCCATGCTGAACACGCTGTCGGTCACAATGAATCGTCGCCGCGACGATTCACGGGCCAGCGAACGAGACAATCCATCCAAATCGTCATGGCGATAGACTCGCAGCCGTGCGCCCGAGAGCCGGCAACCATCAACCAGACTGGCGTGGTTCAGTCGATCACAGAAGACCGAATCTCCTTCGGATGCCAGGGCGGCGACGGTCCCCACGTTTGCGGCCATTCCCGTCGGAAAAACAATTGCGGCCTCGGTCCCTTCAAACTCAGCCAGAGCCTGTTCAAGCCGAACATGTTCGTCACTTCGGCCGCAGACCAAAGGGCTGGCCTTCGCGCCGACTCCGTGCGTTTCCAGGGCGCTCATCGCTGCCTGGACGACACTGGGATGAGTTGCCAGGCCAAGATAGTCGTTCGATGCAAAGTCCCAGGCGACATGTCCATCCACCCAGCAACGCCCCTCTGCCAAGGGACGAATCTCGCGCCGACGCCGCAACAAGCCGCCCGCGGCCCAGACTCGCAGTTCTTCGGTCAGCCAATCCCACCGATCAGGCATTGCCAAACCTCAAGGGATTCTCCCCAACAATACGCGACGAAAAGAGGTTCGCGCCGCTTCAAACACGGATGCCCTTAACGAAGCAGCCGAAACCATCTTCGCAGATGGTCTCGGCTGCTTTCAATTCCTCGACTTCGAGAAGTCGCGTCAAACGTGACTTCTCGATGCAATCACAGCAACGTTCAGTGCGACTCTGGGACGGGTGTCCCTGCGATATGCACAGCCTTGTAGCCACCGGCACACTGGAAGCAGATAATCAGAAACAGGTAAAGTCCGGCCATCGTCAAAGGCACATACGACGTCAATTGCAGAGCACGGCGGCCACCATGCAGTACGGCCTTATCGACAAGCTGCTTATCCTCGGCGGCGGTCTTTTGCGCTTCCGCCCACCATGGAGTCAACTTTTCTTCCGGCTTGTTCGCATCGCGCAGCAACTGGTTGGCTCGTTCCAATTCCTTACCATTGTCGTCGAGAACCCCGACTTTCAATCCATCCAGGCCGACGACTTTGTATCCCAGGAAGCTGTTCTCTCCGTCCGCTTTGTAACGCTCATAGACTTCAGGCGCTTCGCGTTTCAGTTCGTTCGAGGCATTGTAGTCTTGCTTGAAACCGATCCCAGGTCCGCCCAACCATCCGGCCGAAAGCATTCCGATTCCACCCAACGCACCAATCGTAATCGCGCCACCTTTGGGGAAACGCTCGGAAGCGACTGCGAGCATTGTAGGCCACAGGAACGTCTTGCCGCAGGCGTAGACTGTCGCGGCAACGACGCACAACACAACGGTATTCGCGGCGCCAAGCAGCTGCAAACCGGCAACACCAAGTAAGCTGCTGACGAACAACAGCCCCAGCGGCGAAATGCGATGCACGATCGGACCGGCGAAGAAGCGCAAGGCGAACATCAGACTGGACGTGTACACGAACAGCAGCAAACCACCTTGCTTCGTTCCCATGATCGAACCGGTAATCTTCCCAATCCACGAGTCGGTTCCCAGTTCGACATAGCCGACCAGTGCGTGCAGGACCAACAGCAGAAGCATCAGCGGCGCGATCAACTGAAGGATCATCGTGCCGTAGCTGACGCCGGCATCGCTGGCTTCCGACTTCGGAAACTTCTGCCCCAAAACCATCAGGCCATACAGAACCACCGGCACCAGGAAGAGCGACATTTGAATCTTCCAGTCGACTGCGTTTCCCGAATCAGGGTTCATGAAATAGGACATCAGGCCACCCAGAATCAGTCCGCCGGGCCAACCTGCATGAAGAATATTCAAGTAGTGAGTCTTGTTCGCCGGAAACAGTGACGCGACGAGGGGATTGACCACGGCTTCGCAGATTCCGTTACCAACCGCGAACAGGAACATTCCCCAGTACAGACAAGAATATGCTGCTTCTTTTCCACCGACGGTGTACGCATAACCTGCTGCCAACGTCACAACCGCCGAAACGAAATGCGCGACGAACGCGGCCCCCATCAGCGTTCCATAACCCACTTTGTCGGCAACAAAGGCACCGATGAGGATGATCACGCCGGCCCCCACGAGCCCGCCGCCGGTGATATTTCCCAGCTCAGTCATCGTGAATCCGAACTTCACCGCCCACTGGCCCAAGATCCCCCCGCGGATCGAAAATCCGACCCCCGCGGCGAGAATCGCCATGAAGCCGGCCCACAGCAGACGCTGTGCATTCGGCGCGATACCCTCACTCTTGCCGTCACTCATTGTTAATCCACTCTTCTGTTGTTTCAAGAACTCGTATCCCTACGAACGACTCCTAGCGGCCAAAGTCATCGCACGAAATCGTCTCGCGCGGTCCAGCATGCTAACCAGTCGTGCGACATCTTTCCACGAAATGAAACCGAAGTGCCGGCCCCGCTTCGAAATGCCCATATTCAGGAACTGTTCTTGTGCAATCGAATGAACGGCGAAAATGGCTCATTTCAATGACAATTCGATTCATTTTAGGATTTTGCGGCGCTACGCGCCATACAGAGACCCCACTGCGTCCCAATCGACTTCAGAGTGGATTCGTCAGGGCTGTCCGACGACAAGCACGTCGGCTTCCGGAATGGCCTGAAGCAGTTTGTCCAAGACTGACTGGCCGAACACGCGGCGATACCAGGGACGTTGCGTGCGTCCTAGCACAATGTGCGTGACGCTGTATTCCTTCGCAAAGGCAACGATCGTGCTGACAACATCCGCGCCTTTGAACGTCATTTCGACTCCGCCCAGTTGTTGGACCAACGCCAGATTGTTGCTAACCTGGCGCTGTACAGCGGCCGATATGCGGGTCAGATCCTCGTGGGGAGTCTGAATGTAGACGGCATACCAAGGAGCGTTCAGTCGATCGGCCAGACGTGCCGCCTTCCGCAGCAAATGCTCGACATTGGGGCCGCGAGAACTCAAACAGACCATCACCCGAGCGGTGCCGCCCTGCGCCGCCACGGAGTCCGTTTTTGTTCGTCGCTGATCCAACCGATGCGAGATCTCTTCGAGTGCGTACTCGCGTAGCCGCGTCAGATTGGCTTGAGTGAAAAAACTGTCCAGAGCGCGATCAATGCGTTCCGCGGGATAAATCTTTCCGGCCTGCAAACGTTCGCGAAGGTCTTCTGCGGAAAGATCAACGTTGATCAACTGGTCGGCCATGCCGACAATGTAATCAGGAATACGCTCTTTGACTTTGACACCCGTCGACTTCTCGACCATGTCGTACAGGCTTTCGAGATGTTGAATATTGAGCGTGCTGATGACGTTGATCCCGGCACGCAGTAGCTCCTCAACATCCTGATAACGCTTCGAAAACTTGCTGCCCGGCGCATTCGTATGCGCGAGTTCATCCACCAGGACGACTGACGGATGTCGCGCCAGAATGGCATCCAAGTCCATTTCTTCAAGAACGACGCCCCGATATTCGATCTTGCGACGTGCCACCTGTTCCAGATTGCTCACCTGCGCCGCGGTGTCGGCGCGGCCGTGCGTTTCCACGATTCCGATCACGGCATCGACGCCACGTGCCTTCAAACGCTGCCCTTCCTGCAGCATCTCATAGGTCTTTCCAACTCCCGCGGCGAAGCCCAAATAGATCTTCAGACGTCCCCGCTGTTGCTGGCGGATTAGCGTGAGGAAATGTTCGGGCGTCGGGCCACTCTGGTCGGCAGACAAGGGATTCTCCTGCAGAATTATCGCACGGGCTCGGAAGCAGGACCGCCCGATCGCGCAGCCCCTTCCCGTGGAAAATCGTCGACGACAGTCGGCAGTCGGATGTGGAAGGCGGTACCGATGCCGGGCTGACTTTCGCACGAGACAGTGCCACCATGCGCGGTGACGATTTCATTGACAATAGCCAGACCAAGCCCTGTGCCGCTGCCTCGGCTTTGCCCGGGAACACGAAAGAATTTTTCGAAGACATGGGGCACGTATTCCGGGGGAATGCCAGAACCGGTGTCCTTCACTGACAAGATGATGTCGCGACCAACTAGCTCGGCTGACAGGCTGATCGTTCCGCCGCTGTCCGTATAGGTAAGTGCGTTGTCGAGCAGATTGCTCAACGCATGCCCCATTCGACTTGTATCGACTGCGACTTCAGGAAGAACTCCGGGAACATCCACGATCAACGTCACACTTTTGTCTTGGGCGCGAACACGTACGGCGTCGGCGGCATCTCGCAACAGTGAGGCAGGTGACGCCATCTGCACATCCAGCTGAGGCCGTCCCTGTTCCAGTCGTGCGAGATCCAGAAGGTTATTGACCATGCTCAACAGACGTTCGCTGTTCTCACGCGCATCGAGTAACAGCTCGATCTGCTTCGATGTCAGTGGTCCGGTTGATTCCTCTAACAGAAGATGAACGGCCAGTCGCACACTCGTCAGAGGAGTCTTCAGTTCATGGCTGGCGGTGGCCACGAGATTGCTCTTCATCTGATCCAGCAGACGCAATCGTGTCACGTCCTGCAGCAGGACGGCCGCACCAAGCGTGTGGCCTTGCGTATCACGGATCGTCATAATTCTGGGTAAAAATGCCCGCTCCCAACCGCTCTCGCCAAGCAGGACAATTCGATCGAAGCTCTCTGGCAGATAATCGCGTTGACCGAGCAGCGCTTCTTCGAGTGGTTGGCGCAATGCATCTGGTGGCTGCCAGATGCCAGAAGCGGGTTGCTCCGGTGTTTTCGGCGCCACCCCGAACAGGCGTCGCGCGACCGGATTGGCCATTTCGACTCGGGCATCGGCATCAATGACAAGGACCGCATCGGGAAACGAGTCGATCGTCGCCTGACCAGTCCGTTGAGCCCGCAGTAGATGTGCCGTCTGGGACTGGCGATAGTCTCGAAGGTGACGCGCCATCACATTGAACGCTTCCGCCAGTTGTCCAAGTTCGTCTCGAGAAAACACCGGCACAACTTGATCCAGATTGCCGGCTCGAATTCCCATCACCGCCTGCGTCACCGCCTGGATGGGGCGAAGGGTCGATCGAATTGCATGCCAAGCCAAAAGTCCTGCCAGACACTCGGCAGCGGCAAGGCCGACGCTCAAATAAATTAAAGATGTAGAGGCCGCCTGACTGGCCGCATGGCTGGCCTGCTTCATCTCTCGTTGATTTAGTTGCAGAATATCATCCGCCTGCTGCTTGATGAGCAGAAAGCTGTCGTACAATCCCCCCTTGCCGTAGTACTCCTGGTGAAGCACGGGGCCTGATTGCCCGCTTTCGTAAAACCTGCGGCCTTGCATCCGGTAACGCTCGCTCAGTTCACGCAGGCTTTGTGCCAGTCGATCTTCGACCGGATGGATTGTGACATTGATGTTTTCCACCGCCAGCGCGTGCTCGAAAGATTCCCAGTTCGAGTCGAAGTGCATTCTGGCGTTTTCTGACAACTTCGTTCGTTCCGTCGCGTCTTGCAGTCCGTGTGAAACAAGCTGGAACTGGAATGACGAATCGATCCGTTCCAGCGCCTCTTTCAATTCCTGCATCGCAACGACGCTGTCGTAATTCTCACGCAGAATTACATCAATGCTGCCGCCAAGATGGCGCAACAGGAACACACCGGCGCCGCCCATCACTGCCAAGAGGATCAACAGGGGAAGTAGCGTCAGCAGAATACGCTGGCGAAGGGTGATCGACATATTCATGGAGAATCACTTTTCGGAGATCGGCGCCGGGCGGCCTGTTCAAACAAGCGGTCGGACTCCAAGAAGGCGAGGTTGAGTCGAAATCCAATTTGCGAGGAGCATTCAGAACCCATATCGTTTTCGCTTTCGATAAAGCGTGCTGGGATCAATTCCCAGGATTTCTGAAGCCTCTTCCAAACTCGATCCATTCTCCAGCACACGCTGGATATGCGCGGACTCCAGTTGTTCAAGAGTCATCGCTCCGCCGACTTCCATCACAGGCTGTGGTCGCTCGGCCCCAATCTGCGCGGGAAGCTCCGCCAATCCCACTTCGGGACTGGTTGCCAGGATCACACCGCGTTCAATTGCATTACGCAATTCTCGTACATTGCCCGGCCAGGGATATTTCATAACGGCGGCGCGAGCCTCTGCCGTAAAGCCTTTGATTCCTTTTCCGTTTTGCCGCGCAAAGAATTGCAATAAATGGTCAATCAATGTCTCAAGATCCTTTCGTCGCTGCCTGAGCGGCGGCAGAAAAATCTCGAAAACATTCAGCCGATATAGCAAATCCTCGCGAAATGTACCCGCTGCCACAGCGGCCTGCAGGTCACGATTTGTGGCAGCAAGAATTCGAATGTTGCAGAGGCGGGTCCGCGCCTCTCCCACGCGTTCATACTGTTTATCTTGCAAGAGTCGCAGTAGCTTCGGCTGAAGCGCCGGTGGAAGATCCCCAATCTCGTCCAGAAACAACGTGCCGCCTTCAGCCACAGCGACTTTCCCAAGCGTCTCCAGAACAGCCCCCGTGAATGCTCCCCTGGCGTGACCAAACATTTCACTTTCCAAGAGGTCTGCAGAAAGACTGGGGCAATGGACCGTTACAAATGGGGCTTCCGATCGCTGACTTCGCGCATGAATGGCTCGGGCGACAACTCCTTTGCCCGTACCGCTTTCGCCACGTAGAAGAATCGTCGCTTCGGTGGGTGCAGCACGAAACGCCAGGTCGAGCGCCTGACGCATCGAAGGCTCGTCAGTCTCTAAATCCACTTCCGGAAAAATGGACTTTACGCGTTCCTCTAATTCTTCGACGTGAGACTGCAATCGACGGAGGCGCGAAACACGATCCAGCACAATGCGGATCTCGGCAGGCGTAAATGGCTTAGGAAGGAAATCGATCGCTCCACGTCGCATTGCATCGACCGCAATTTCAATCGTGGCATAGGCCGTAATCACCACGACTGCCAACCCTGGCGTCAGCCGCAATAAATCAGGAAGAACGTCCAACCCGCGTTCTTTCCCCAGCCGAACGTCCAAGAAAGCGACGTCAAAAAGACCATGTGCCAGATTATCGAGCGCTTCAGAACTGTCGCGTGCTTCGGTGACCTTATGATTCATGGTCTCGAGGGCCATTCGAATCGACTTTCGCAATCCCGGATCGTCGTCGATCAGCAAAATGTTCATAGGCTTCACCTTTTCAGTCGCTGGGCACACGCGGAATTGGCTGTGAGCGTTTCACGGTCAACAATACGGTCTTGAGTAACAAACCCCGATTGTGCCCCTGAAAATGACGCGTCACTTCGGGTGTTTCTCCCATCCTTCTGCTGCATTCTGCCGAGGCGATCGTGCGAATCACAGTGTCGCGCATCTGGCACGTCCCAAGCCGAGCAATCAAACTCTCCCGTGCCGCACTCGTCGCATCGAGTTTGTTTGGTCGGCATAAAACCTGCTACAGCGTATCTGAAATTCGCCCCCAGCCTCGACGATCGGACGTATCAGGTCGAGTTGAATCACTTCTTTGTGACATTGAATCCACGTTCATCATCTTTGCAATTCTCGGCGTCTTCTGAACGGGAGTAGGAGTATGCTGTTTCATCTGTTTCTGGACTTGGCAGCGCTCATGGGCGTCCTGGCTGTGTTCGCAATCGCAGAAAAATGCTGGGAACACATGCGATCCAAATCGGATCAGTACGCAGCAACCAAAGACTAAGACGCCCCCGATCCGTCAGTCATTAGAAACTTCCATACCGTTCCCATCCACTCGGCTAACCGCCCTGCGCCGAGCCCCAAACAACGAACCACAACCCAATCCCCAATAAAGACTTACACCGCACCGCAAGCTCAGCGGCGCGTCGCTCTTTTGCTCAAACTGCGAACGACCACACGCTCCAATTCTCATGAGCGGATCTTGCAATTTGCCCGCAGCATCGGGCAAATTGCAATCCAGGTGAACCCGGTTCAAAGTGGCCCTTCGACGTTTTGCGCCAGTCCCGCAACTGGTTACGACTCGCCTTGTCATCTCGGCACGTCGCTTGCGTTGTGACGTTTGAATTGCCGCGAAAGGTCATCGCACGACGAATGGACGATAGCCACCAAGAGGCGCTCGCCCTTTCCACAACTTGCCATGCAACGAGCTGATCGCGAAAGCGGTTGAGCCCTGCAGCTGGACGCTGAAACCATGCAGCGCTGCTTGGCGAATGAGCAACACATTGAGGCACCAGCCAGCAACTGATCCAGGTCGTTGCCCGCGATTTCGTCTCGCGCATCACCATCGTGACGTGATCAATGCGCGTTTCAGCCAAGTCTCTGCTGCCTTGCCTTGGCCCGCACTCAAGGCCGACCGAGGACAAACCGCATGTTGGAATCGCGATGACGGGCTACGCACAGATTTGAACGTGCCATGAGTTCGCGAAGACCGAAGCCGCCGATTCTCGTGATTTTAACGGCCCGATTTGGCGACATGTGCGAATCAGCGGTCGTCGTGGGCTCGTGTAGTGATCGAAAGCTCTTATTTGACTTGGATGTCATCATGACCGCTCACAATTCCCGCACTTATTCACTTCTGGTTTGGTTTCGACGAAGTCTCTCAATACTCTTCAAGAGGCTTATCGGAAACAGCACAAAGCTCTCCACTCGTTCAGCTCTCACAGATCGCGATCGCTCTGATCCACTCAGCGAGTCGCTACGACGATGCTGCGAGGCCGAATGCTGGGAACAGAAGTTGAATTACTATGTTTTGTCGCGCAAATCGATGTATATCGTCGAACTTGCCGTTCACCCTTATTCCGACAGCAACCGTCGCGAAGCCGTGCGAAGTCTTGAGCATTTGCTGAGGCAATCGGAACTTCAGTAGGCCTGCATTCGACCGCGAGCGATTGATCCAAGCGTTGTGGATCGAATTCTCTCACGTGCCTGCAATTCGCCCGATTCGTCGGGCACTTTGCAATGAGCCGCGACCCGAACGACAAACAAGAATCAACAACAACACATTACCAAACAACAGTTTACGACAAAACATCAGATGCGGCACAACTCGTGCTTTAGTGGTCTGTTGAAATAACAGGGACTGGCCCAAGAACGATTCACAAACGCAGTGACATCGTGATAGCCAAAGTGCTTGCCCCCCTTGTTTCAACGGGCCGTTTGAGGACCCTGTCTGAAATTACACCTGATGGAGCAGCATCATGAGCTTAGCAATCTGGATTCCAGCGATGGTCATTCTTGGCCTCGTGACTCTCGCCTTTTTGTTCTCGTTTATCCTTGTCTGCGACAAGGTGTGAAAGATCAACCATGCTCGCTCTCGCTGCGTTAGTCACCGTGTTCTTGTTCATTTATCTTCTGGCGGCGCTGTTGCGCCCCGAATGGTTCTAGTGTCTTGTCACCTATCAGACTTCGCCCCAACGGATCGTCGAACTGTCGCGGAACATTCGACCTCATTTCGCACGACCCCGTGGCCCCCGAAATTCAACGTGTGACATTACACAAGTGGCGAAAGGCTGCTTTGCATCATGTGGACTCTGCCAATTCTGATTCTTGCGACCACCATTGTCTTATCGATCCCGCTGGGACGATATCTCGCGTGGATCATTGACGGGCGTTATCACGCTCCCGGCTGGCTGCAATGGTTTGAGCGTCGGATCGATACCGGCCCGCAAGACTGGAAGCAGTACACCATCGCGTTGATGCTATTTAACATCGTGATGTTCGTCTTCGGTTTTGCCGTCCTGCAATCGCAGGCATGGTTGCCGTTGAATCCTGACGGTCGCGGTACGCTGAGTCCCACAACCGTTTTCAATACCGTGACATCGTTCATGACGAACACGAATTTGCAGCATTATTCCGGTGACCAGCATTTGTCACACTTCAGCCAGATCATGTTCATCATTTGGAACATGTTCGTCTCGGCGGCGGTAGGCTTCTGCGCACTCGCCGCGATCATCCGCGGGTTACGTGGAGATGCCCACATGGGCAACTACTACTTGGACATGTGGCGCGTGGTCGTCTATGCGTTTCTGCCGCTTAGCGTCGTCATGGGAATCCTGCTGATGGCCGAAGGTCAGCCGATGACTCTCGACGGGCAAGCCTCCATTGCGACGATCGAGTCTGGTGCCATGGGAACGGCCCCTGATGGCCAGCCGAACCCGCAGATGATTGTTCGTGGCCCCGTCGCCGCCGTGATTCCGATCAAACACCTGGGCACGAACGGGGGTGGATTCTTCGGCGCCAACTCGGCTCATCCCTACGAGAACCCCTCGGCATGGTCCAACATCCTGAGCTGTATCAACATTCTGATTTTTCCGCTGTCACTGATTTTGATGTACGGTCACATGCTGAAGCAGATGCGGCACGCCATTGTGATCTATTCTGTCATGACCGCAATGTTCATGGTGTTGGCTGGCTGGGCCATTTACTGGGATGCCATGCACCCGAATCCCGCTCTGACCGCCCACTTGGCCCAGTCGTATGAGGTTGCCGATCCGACGATCCCAGGAGGAAAGCGAATCATCAACAGCCCGGCGGTCGCAGGACTGCCCGTCGATCAGGAACTGGGGAATCTGGAAGGAAAAGAACTTCGATTCGGCACATCGGCTGGGGCAACATTCGCCGCCATCACGACGGCAGTGACCTGCGGTTCCGTCAACTGTATGCACGATAGCCTGAATCCGCTCGCGGGAATCACGCCCCTGACGGGAATGTGGTTGAACTGCGTATATGGCGGAAAAGGCGTCGGCCTGGTCAACATGCTGGTCTTCCTGATCATTGGCGTCTTTCTGGCGGGACTCATGGTCGGACGAACTCCAGAATATCTGGGAAAGAAGGTCGAAGCGCGCGAAATGAAACTGGCGATGCTGGCTTTCCTGATTCATCCGATCATGGTCCTCGGACCGACAGGACTGTTCGCAGTCATGCCATGGGGAACGGGTGCCACCAACAATCCGGGTGCGCATGGTTTCTCGGAAATTCTGTACGAATTCAGTTCGGCTTCGGCGAACAACGGCTCGGGATTTGAGGGCTTGGGAGATACCTATGGTTACTACGACAATCCGGCCCCAGCCCCGTACAGTCCGTTTTGGGATATCGCGACAGGCTTGGTAATGTTGATCAGTCGGTACATCCCCATCATCGCGCCAATCGCCCTCGCCGCGGGTCTCGCAGCCAAGAGGCCGACACCGTTCACCGCAGGAACACTTCGAACAGACAACGTGACATTCGGCTGCCTGCTGCTGGGCACAGTGTTGTTACTCGGAGCGTTGACGTTCCTGCCGGCAGCCGTGTTGGGCCCCGTGGCGGAACATCTGGGACCAATCCCGTTTGGTGGCTAGCCGTCCATCGCAATCAGGGGGACAGACACCGTTGTCTTCACGATCATTTGGCGTGTTGGAGTCTTTGCGGAGCCCGTCCCCATTTTTTCATCAGGCGGGCAGTGGTATTGCCACCCCGTCCCGACACGTTCTCGAACATGGCCCGTTCACTGATCCATTCAGAACGGCTGACACACTTTTATCGAAAACAGTTCCGTTGAGGTTGCTATGTCTAATAAAGCGATTCCAATTGCCCCACCTCCGAGTACCCCTCCCGAAAGGGTAGTTGCAGAAGCACAGAAGGCGTCACGCCGAGCCAGTCGGCGCAATGGGTTATTCGAACCCAGCTTGCTGAAGGCTGCGTTCATTCAGTCGTTTGCCATGCTGCGTCCCGACATCCAGTGGAAAAACCCCGTGATGTTCGTGGTGGAAG
The DNA here is from genome assembly GCF_000255655.1 of Schlesneria paludicola DSM 18645. NCBI lineage: Bacteria > Pseudomonadati > Planctomycetota > Planctomycetia > Planctomycetales > Planctomycetaceae > Schlesneria > Schlesneria paludicola. Next base: position 1,035,496 of record NZ_JH636435.1, read on the forward strand.
TCGGTACGGTGCTGACCGTCATTTTCACCATTGCGAATCTGATCGGCTATCAGAGCCAGGTCTCGACCGGCTATCTGCTGGCGCTCGACTTCTGGCTGCTTGCGACCGTGCTGTTTGCAAACTTTGCCACAGCCCTCGCAGAAGCACGCGGCAAGGCCCAGGCAGACACCCTGCGCAAAACACGTCGCGAAACGCCCGCCTTTCGTCTGCGTACAAGCGGCCAGCTCGAACAAGTCGCCTCGACGGAACTCAAGACCGGCGACCGTGTCGTTGTCGAAGCCGGTCAAGTTGTGCCTGGCGATGGTGAAATCGTGGAAGGCGTCGCGTCGGTGGACGAATCGGCAATCACCGGCGAGTCGGCGCCTGTCGTCCGCGAAGCAGGGGGCGACCGTTCTGGTGTGACCGGGGGGACACGCGTGCTCTCTGACCGAATCGTCGTCGAGATCACTGCAGGAGCCGGCGCGTCATTTCTCGATCGCATGATCGCATTGGTCGAAGGTGCCATCCGGCAGCGGACACCAAATGAGATTGCCTTGTCACTCGTTCTTTCGGCGTTCACGCTGATCTTTCTGATTGTCACCGCCTCGTTGTGGCCCATGGCCCACAATGCGGAACTCTACATGCAGTCCTACTTGGGTCTCCCACAGCCCCTGAAAAGTCTAGGAACGGATATTCCGACACTGGTCGCCTTGCTCGTGTGTCTGATCCCGACCACGATCGGTGCTTTGCTGGCGGCGATTGGAATCGCCGGGATGGACCGCGCTCTTCGAGCCAACATCCTCGCCAAGAGTGGAAAAGCCGTGGAAGTGGCGGGTGATATCGACACCCTGCTGTTGGACAAAACCGGAACGATCACAATTGGGAATCGCCGCGCAACACAGTTTATTCCGGTGGAGGGTTACACCGCGAAGGAAGTCGGTCGCCTGGCGGCACTAGCCTCGTATGCCGACCAGACCCCAGAAGGAAAGAGCATTGTCGAACTGAATCAGCATTTGATGGGCGACGGTGCCGTCCACCGCCTCGAAGCCGCCATGTCCACCGGCGCTCGTTTCGTGCCTTTCACTGCACAGACTCGAATGAGCGGATTGGATCTGCCCGACGGACAACAGATCCGCAAGGGAGCCCCCGATGCAGTGCTGCGCCGCATCAGAGAAGGGCAGGGCCAGGTGTCAGAGCGCGTGCAGAAGCAAGTTGACGAAGTGGCTTCACGCGGTGCAACTCCGCTGCTCGTGTGCGAAGGAAACAAGCTGGCCGGCATCGTCGTGCTCGAAGATATTCTTAAACCGGGCATGAAGGACCGGTTCGAACGATTGCGCCGCATGGGACTTCGAACCGTGATGGTCACAGGCGACAACCCTCTGACCGCCAAAGCGATCGCAGAACAGGCGGGCGTCGATGACTTCGTGGCACAGGCAACCCCCGAAGCCAAGCTCGATTATATCCGCCGGGAACAGGCCGCTGGAAAACTGGTGGCCATGATGGGAGATGGAACAAACGATGCACCGGCGCTGGCTCAGGCCGATGTCGGGGTGGCGATGAACTCCGGGACGCAGGCCGCAAAAGAAGCCGGCAACATGGTCGACCTGGACAGCGATCCCACAAAATTGCTGGAGGTTGTCGAGATCGGCAAGCAATTGCTGATGACTCGTGGTGCGCTCACGACATTCTCGATCGCCAATGACCTGGCGAAGTACTTCGCAATTGTCCCAGCACTGTTCGCCGCGACTCTGCCTTGGTTGAAAAGCATCGACATTATGGGATTGCATTCAGCGACGTCGGCGATTCTGTCGGCCGTCATCTTCAATGCGATCATCATTCCGCTGCTGATCCCCATCGCACTGAAGGGTGTGACATATCGCCCCGTCGGGGCCGATGCCCTACTGCGAAGAAACTTGCTGGTGTGGGGCCTCGGTGGCGTTATCGTTCCGTTTATCGGCATCAAATTGATCGACCTGACACTTGTCGGCCTACATCTTGCATCGTAACCACTCCGAACCTGTTGAGTTCGTATCGACGGGTTCGGCCAACTTTCGAAAACATCTAAGAGTCGATCACGCGAGCATTGCCTGGCCGCTGAATTCAGCTCGCAAGCTTGGCAATCGACATCGATCAAATTACTGGAAGGTCATCTCATGTTCGTCCATCTTCGCGCCTGTTCGTGGCTGCTTGTCACGACGGTCCTGCTGTGCTGCGTCGGCTATCCATTGATCCTGCTGGCGATCGGCCAAACCGTTTTTCATTCCAAGGCCGAGGGAAGTCTGATTTTCGACCAAAACGGTAAGGCGATTGGCTCGCGTCTGATAGCCCAGCCGTTCAGCGAAGATCAATATTTCCATCCACGCCCCTCGGCCGCGTCGTACAATGCCGCCGCGTCAGGCGCCAGCAACTGGGGTTCAAGCAACTCTCTATTGCGAGACCGCGTCGCGAGAATGCTCGGCCCCATCGTCAAGTATCGCAGTGGACCGAGCAAAGGTCAGCTTGTCGCGGCAGATATCGAGACATGGTTCCAACAGGATCGATTCCAGGATAAGCCCGGCATCGTCGCAGAATGGGCGACCACGCACTCAACGCTCGCTGTCAACTGGGTCAAAGCGGATCCGTTGAACGCGGCATTTGTGACAGCGTGGGAGGCAAGCCATCCCGCGGATCTGGCGCAATGGCAAAAAGACAACCCCGACAACACTAATCCAAAGCCTGAAGACCTGGCCGTGGCGTTCTTCACGAGCTACTCGAAAGAACATCCCGGAACGTTTCCGGCGGGAGTCACGCGTGAAGATTCAACCGACAAAGCCATCCAACCCGCCGCGAAAGGTGCCGACATTCAGTCGATCTTCTTTGACATGTGGCGCCAAGAGCACCCCGACGCAGATCTGGAACAGGTTCCGGGCGACCTGGTGATGGCATCAGGGTCGGGGCTTGACCCGCACATCACGCTGAAGAACGCGCTGTATCAACTGGACCGCGTCGCCACGAAATGGGCAGAAACAACAAATCGGGAACTCACCACGGTCCATCAGGAAATCGAAACCCTGCTTCGTCAGAAGGCGCAGGCCCCCTTGGGCGGCCTTGTCGGCGTTCAACTGATCAATGTGCTCGAGATGAATCTGGCCCTGAAGGATCGATACGTGATGCAGCCCACCGCGGGAAAGTGAGAAGCCCATCGACGCACAAGAGTGAGTGCCAAAACTCTGGAGGCATTGAACACACGTTCAATGCCTCCGCCCGAAAGATGGGATCGACCAGCCGTTCAAACTTGTTCAAGTTTGCCGCGCTGGTCGATCTCTTTCTATCGCAACGATTGTTACGATGGCTGTTCACCTTGAATGACGCCACACCCGGCAGGATTTCAAGATTCGTGGGACCAACTCTCGAAGCGATGCGCCAATGAGCCAGACTTCCACCGGCCTTTCGTCCACAGAATTCACCGTCGATCAGCATCGTTTCCGTGTCGATTTCCGCAGCGAGAATGGGCAGATCTTCGCCTCGCTGACACCCCCGACCGACGAATTGCGGCTGCTCGGCCTGATTTCGATGATCTGGCTAAGGTGGCCACTGCAACTTCTGGAAAGCATCAAATCCGGTGATTCATTCAGTGCGGGTGGCGAGTTCTGTACGATCCACTTCAATGACAATCCAGAAGATCCGGATCTTCCCGCTGGTGTCACCATCGTCGAGGACGACCACTCGCTGACAGTCAATCACGGATTTTTCAGAACTGTGGTCACGCGGTACGCGAGCTTGCATCTTAAGCACGCGGGAATCGAACAGTTTTTATGGCTGGTGCGATTGCCTCCGACTCGGCAAGCCGAGATCCTGTTGATGATCGAGGGTGAACACTAAGCCCCTTTGATACGTCATTTTCGCCCCCGCCACTTGGCAGTGGACCACCTGTTGCCTGCACGTTTTGCTTGCAACTCGCATTCTTCGCACAGCCTTCGTTACGACATTCACAGCGAGCTTCTACATGGATCTGATCTATCGATATGACCCTCATTTGCCGATTTCAGTGGAATGCCCTTCGGATTCCGCTGCCGCCATGCGACTGCTGTGTGATGGCAATCTCCGACTCACGTCGGTTGTGGCACAAATGCAAAAGGCGACCCTGGGCGAAGGTGGCGTCAGCGAAATCGTTGTCCCCATGAGCCCCGTATCGCTTGGCTTGCCATTAGTTGCCGGAGCGGTTTCGACGCAGCGTCCTTATGCCTTGGTACTTGGCTGCTCGGACGCACGTGTCCCGGTCGAGCCCATCTTTGATCAGTCGTTCAATGATCTGTTCGTACTTCGAATCGCGGGCAACGTGTTAGGTACGGAATGCCTCGGCAGTTTTGACTACGCTGTAAGACAGTTCGCCGACAGTCTGAAACTGGTCGTCGTCCTCGGACACACAGGTTGTGGAGCAGTCTCTGCGGCGGTCGAGACCTACCTAAGTCCCACGGATTATGCGGACATTGCGTTTACGCACGCACTCAGGTCACTGATCGACCGAATCATGATCGCCGTTCGCGGTGCGGCCGGCGCTATTCAACAGGTGTGCGGCAGGAAGGTGCAACAACACCCCAACTACAAAGACGCATTGATCGAAGTCGCAGTCTATCTAAATGCAGCGATCACGGCCTTCGATCTTCGCCGCGAAATCGCGGCATTCGGAGGCGGTTCAATGCACGTTGTGTACGGAGTTTACGACCTGGCAACGTTGTTCGTGAGTCCGATCCCCGCCGCCCATCCAACTAAACCAGGTTTTGCGCCCGCGCCACAGCAGGAGAACCTGACCACCTTGGGACAACAACTCGCGCAGGCCGTGGTTGATAAAGGCGTATTGGGCGAGTGACTCGATCTCCGGAATAGCAAATCGCTCCGAAAACAGGAATCCGCAGATGCCCTTATTTCAGAGCCCATACTGCAACAGAAACTTATCGACATCGATCGCATAAGGAGGACAAACCGCATCCACTTTGCCACTCGGAGAGACAATCACGAACAACGGCATCTTCCCCGACGAAACCTTTCTGGCAATTTGGGGATCGAGCCACACATGCCGCAGCCCGTCGATCTGAAAGTTCTGACTGTTCGTGTCAGCCGCATCGACGGATTCATCACAATTGACGGCAATTAATTCGACCTTGTCAAAAATCGTCTCCCGACCAATCAGTGTTTCCAAGGTCTCAAACAGTTCCGCAAGCTCATCGGCGTTCTCTTTCGACCAGAGCATCATCAATACGGCCCGATGCTCGAACTGCTCAAGCGTGAGCGACTCTCGATCAACGATGGACGTGAAGGTGACATCCAACTTCTTTCCAATCAAATGATCTCCGAACAGCCGCCGTCGCTTAAGGGCCACCACCTTCTCTTTCACAAACCGCGACTCCTTCGGCACAACCCGCAAGCGAATTTCAGAATCCAAAGGCCCCCGAATGAGCTTCAGCAGACCATCAAACTCCAGTTCTCGTGCATCCACTTCATCAGCCGTCTCGTCAGCCCTGACCCCAATCAAAAGATCCCCAGGACGAATCTCTCCCGACAGCGCCGCGGGCGTATTTGGAACAACACTCGAAATCTCATACCCCAGAGGCCGCTTCTGCGCAATCAACGCGACACCGACCCCAATGATCGGAGCCGGCGTAACAACGGTGTTCTTGGTTCCTTCTTTCGAATCCGCAGTGTCAGCGGGAATTGCCTCCACGAAACACAACATCAAGAAGGCACACATCGCGAGCGGCACTGGCAATTGCATTGAGATGACCTCCATTGAAGCGAACCGTAGCTTGATGAAGTATGTGGAACAGGTACCTTGGTCTTCACGATGTGATGTCACCTTTGAACCTGAGTGGAAACCGTCCCGATTATTCGTTGACACCTTCCAATAATTCGCTGGTGGTCTTACGGGCCCCGACTTGGACATCGTAGCCGAGATCAAGGGGCGATTTGCCGTCAATTTTGCCGTCGTCATTGACTGCGTTGTCGCCGACGCTCCAGATGACGACTCCCCCGTTGGGATCGCGACGATAGCGGATCGCAGATCCTGCGGGGTCCATCGCATCACGAGGAATCTCAGGCAGAATCGTAGGAACAAGCTGTTCAAGCGATTCGGAAAATACACCGTGGACACGCTGGTATTCTTGAGCCGCTAAGAGAGCGAGTACCATCTCCTGTCTCGTTTGAGCCCTTAAGCACCACATGTCGATCTGTTGATCAGAACTCGACAAACTCCGAAATCTTGAGCGGAAGAGTATCGCCTCGTCGGCGCGAGCCAGAGCGACAGAACTCATCTGTCCCCGTGCTAGACGGCGGTCTGGCTCATCCTCGAACACAAGTCGCCTTGAATGTGCCAGAGGACGACGCAAGTAGCGAGGCTTGTCGAGTTCCGGTACCGTATTGGCAAGCAGTTGTCGCTCCAACCGCAGTGTCAGTTCCGGCTCGGCAGTGCTCCAGGAAGAAATGTATTCGCATATCGACATCGGGACCTGCACCAGCGGTCGCCCCGGGATTGCATTTCGAAAATCGAACGCACGCAATGAATTCCTTAAGACGAGGTAGTCCGCTTTGACGGAATCCGAGGCAGGAAAGCGACCGACCAGTGACTTCATCAGATCTCTGCGAGCCGTCTGAATTTGGTCAACGGTTAAGTCAGGATTGCAGGCCCACTTGACAATTCCATCGAATGCGACTTTCCGGACGGCGTGCCCCATCATACAGCACATTGACAATCCCGGTTTTTCCACATGATTCGCACTCCTGATTGCGGCCAAGTGGCAGTCCCAAGCGAGGTCGAGATTCCCCTGACGCTCATAGAGTTCTGCTTCCGACTCGGCGAAATCGACCAAGCGGCGCAGGTCCTGCTGGAATGACAAGCTCGTATTAAAGTCTGCCGTCTTCAGTGAGGGGCCGTTTGCGTGTGGCATTGCTCCGGCGGCTTGATACTCGGCCATAATGTCGCGTCGGTCGATCAACCACTGTTGAAATCGCTTCTCCCAATCTGCGTCTCGTTTGTCTTCATCGACCCAAAACGACACCGTGTAATCCCCAATTGGATGCCGACGCAGACTCGCCAGAATTGCAGCATACTTGACGAACGCATCCCCATCGGAAGGAAGGGCGTCGTGACTGACGGCCTCAACATCGAACGGCAGCACCACGTCCGGGATCTGCCATAAGCAGCTCCAACGAGAGATAACAGGCATACACGGACACGCGACAAGGAGGACGATTAGCCAGGTCCGCGATGACCAGTTCCATGGCTTCCACCACCACTGCCGAAGTAATTTCATAGTGAAAGTCACCTAACGCACCACCCCGGCGACAAGACATTTCGACTTTTTCATTCAAGAATAACCCAATCGTCCAGACGAATTCCACCGCTAGAAGATTTTGAGCACACCCAACGCAATTTGAATGGAGACTGACCTACAAGAGCCGATTTCGTGGTCGGACTACTTCTGGGCCCGAGACGGATGGTCGGTTGTCGCTTCGGTCAGGGGCTTTACGCGGATGTGATAGCCAATGTCATCAAATGTTGGACTGTCGATATTGCCATCGTCATCAACTTCGTTCTGCCCGATGCTCCAAACGATCGCTTCTCCATGGGCTTCGCGACGGTAACGAATCGGAGCCCCTGTGACATCCATCGGGTCAAAGGGAATCTCGTTCAGGAAGTCGGGGACAAGCTCGGCAAGCAACTCGGGGAACTCTCCGTGGATTCGCTGATATTCCTGAGCGGCCAGCAGGACCATGATCATCGTCGCACGCGCGTCTCCACGCTGCAGAGCAAGATCGAGATGAAGATCTGCCGAATAAAATTGCCGATTGCCGTAAAATGGAAAGGTGCTCTCAATCGCTCGCACCAGACTTATCGCATCGAGCTGACCGCGTTGACGAGGAGCTTGAGGATCGAGTTCAAAGACGAGCCGAGTGGATGCTCGCTGCTTTCGGCGTATATGTTTGGGCTTTTCAGGTTCCGTCCCTCGATTTACTAGACATTGCCGCTCCAGTCTTAGCGAGAGCTCCGGCTCGCCGACGCACCACAAGAGAAATCGCTTAAAGCCCAAAATTGGTCCGGAGACCGCCGGATGGGGAATCATCTGATTCGCCAATTCCGGATCGCGCGCACTGTTCCTCATCACAATGTATTCCACCCTTCCCATATCTGACATACGCACACGGCGAGTCAAAGCCGTGGCAATGTCTCTGCGCGCAGTCCGCAATTGCTCAGGTTTGAGCACCGAATGGCTCGCCCAATTCGACACCCCCTCGTAGGAAAGACTTCTTGTGGTGCTCCCAATCAGACAACAGAGCGCGAATCCAGGTTGTTCGACATGTACGCCACTCCGTACCCCTGCCAGATAGCACGCCCAAGCCTGATCCAGGTTCCCCTCCCGCTCGTACAGCGACGCTTCGGCAATCGCGAACCTGACCAGCCCGCGGAAGTCCTGATGAGGTGAAAGGGGAACATTGTAGTCTGCCGTTTTCAGCGAAGGACCACCCGCCTGCGGCATCGCACCCGCCGCCTGGTATTCGGCAAGGATGTCGCGGCGATCGATCAGCCACTGATTGAATCTCGCGTCCCCCAATCCTTCTAGGTGACTGACATTGAAGTCAAAGTCTGTCGTGGACTTACCGGGTTCGAATTGACGAAGACTCTTCACGACGTCCACATATTTCGCAAAGGCATCTTCCTCGGGCGGAACCTCTGCACGAATCACAGACTCGATATCAAAAGGAACTGCGATATCAGGAACCTGCCACAAACAGATCCAACGTGAGACGAACGGCGACGCAAGTAACCCCAGGACGATCGCGAATAGCCAGGTCCTCGACGACCAGTTCCAAGGCCACCAACGTCGCCATCGAAGAAATGCCATGTTGAAAACATCTCTGTTGAACCACTCAAACAAGACATCCCGCCTTAACTCTATTGAAGAATAGCCGAATCGTCGAGGTATTTTCCACCGGCAATGAACTCTGCTCCCCCTGACACACGTCAGGAAAAACAGAACACGCTTCGATGCTTTACTCACCGAACAGCCTGACAGACAAAGCGGCGACATTCAGATAGAACCCGCGCGTCGCTGTTCGATACCAGAAGGACGGCACGGCCGTGACAACAGAGAGTTGTACCACGACAAAATCTATCGAAAGGCCGATGACGATGTCCGAGAACCGTAAATCCTGGTCACTTTTGAAGACCGATCCTGCATTGGTCCTGGCACTCGGCAGTACGGTCGTCTTCTACTGCATCGTACTGCAACCGGCGATGCATGGGACACTGCTGGCCCGGTACACGTCAGAACACGCCGTCGAATATGTCATCGTGACGCTGTTCTTTTGGGGCATGTTCGACATCATTCTAAAGCTCCTGGCACTCCCGCGTGAGTATCTCGCGACGCGACACGAGTGGATTCCGCCGAAGGTCGGCCGCGAACCTGCGTCAAAGTCTGTCGAGCTGCTGGCGCATGTGCGGAACAACTCTGCCTGGCTATTGGCCTCGCGCACAGGCCGAAGACTGATCAACGCATTGACCTTTGTTGCAGAGAAAGGTTCAGCAGCCGATTATCGAGAGCACCTGCAGCACCTTGCGGACCTGGATGATCAGGAATCTCATACCAACTATACCGTTCTCCGTTTCGTGATTGCCGTGACGCCGATTCTGGGCTTTTTGGGAACGGTGGTGCACTTTGGGGCCGCGATCGGAGGCTTTTCATTCGAGGACATGGAAGCGAAGCTGCCCGAAATCGTCAGTGGAATGGGAACGGCATTCAACACGACCAGCGTCGCCCTGGCCACGGCCATGACGATGATGTTCGCAATGTTCCTTTGTGAACGGGTCGAGCTAAGCGTTGTGGCCTCAATCGATCGCCTGATCGATCATGATTTGCTGCACCGGTTCGAAGTGAAGGATGCCAACATTGTTCCGTTCCTGGCCGTGATTCAAACGGCCAACCGGGAGGCACTGGACGGAATTGCGCGGACATCTCAGGAACAGGTGAAGATCTGGACCAAAGGTCTCGACGTGTTGTTCGAGCATTTCGCAGAGCGCCAGCGATTGGAACTGCTACGAGAACAAGCATCGTTCGATGCGTTGCGGCAGAGATACGAGAGCTTCGAATCCCAGCGTGAGGATCAAATGCGGCAATTTTTTGCCCTGATCGACAAGCGGCACGACGAGAACTGGGCTCAGATCCAACTGGCGTTGGACCGAGCCAGCATGTTCCGCGAAGATGTCAGCCAACTCCTGCAAGCCATGAATGCCATCGCCCGTGGAGAAGGGCGGCTCGTCGAGCTGCAGACGTCTCTGGCCGATAACCTGCGACTACTCAACGATTCCAGTCAGATCGATTCGGCGCTGCACGGTCTCACGGCAGCCATCCATCTGATCACATCGCGAAGTCGAACAATTGGGATGTCGGATTCCGCGGCCGCATAGACTCATTTGCGGATCGCAGGCGGCACGTCAACAAGCCCCCGACAACAATCGAACACGTGGGAGAAACCAAGACTATTCCTCGCGGAGCCACCCCTTTCGAATTGCATAACGAACGATGTCGGCACGTCCGCTCAGCCCCAGCTTCAGCACGGAGCGAGACTTGTAGGTCTCGATTGTTTTGATACTGACGCCCAGCCGAGCGGCGATCTCCTTATTTGAATAACCCTGGGCAATCAGCCGAAGCACTTCGTCTTCTCGTTCGCTCAGATTTCCATCCGACTCGTCGACGACAGCAGGGCGAGGTGCCTGGATTTCTCCAACGAGGTCGTCGATCACCAGCGGATCAAGATATCGGCCACCTGTCACCGTGGTACGAATCGCTTTGATCAGTTCATCGGCGGCGGACCGCTTGAGCAAATAACCTGCCGCCCCCAACTTCAGTACCCGCTGCATGTAGTTGCGGTCTTCGTTGGCGGTCAGTACAAGCAGTTTTGCTTCAACGCGAGCGGCGCTGATCTGAGACACCAGTTCGATTCCATTGAGAATCGGCATGCTGATATCGATGATTGCCACATCGGGAGACAGTCGCAGAATCAGATCAATGGCGTCTGCACCATTGGCGGCTTCGCCCGTCACCTCCATGTCCTGCTGCGCATTGATCAGCATCGTCAGTCCGTCACGCACGACCCCGTGGTCATCCGCTACGACAATTCTCAACTTTTTCATTTATGCCTCATCTCGCCGCATCGGCGAGCATTCGGAACGACAACATCAACCAGACATCTGGATCGGATACATGCTTCGCGACTTCTGAGGATTGTTGGAGTCGGACCTCGCGTTTTCAACAGGCCGCGAGCGGGACTCTCGCAAAAACCGTAGTGCCCGTCCCTGGAATGGATTCGATTTCCAGGCTGCCGCCGACCGCTTCAATCCGTTCACGCATCCCGAGTAACCCCAGCCGCTGCCGGGGGCCCTGAGAATGAGGATTGGATTCGGGATCGAATCCAACTCCCTGATCTTCGACAATCATCAATATATCCAACTCATTTCGCCTCAAGATCACGCTGACACGTGGCGTTTGTGCATGCTTGGCAACATTGGTTAGTGCTTCTTGCAACGTTCTATAAAGGGCCGTTTCAATCTCTGCCGGAATTCGTTCGCCCTCCATCCCGACACACTCAACATCCGCTGGAATACTGGTCCGAGCAGTCCAGGTCTTCAGATAGCCTTGCATAGCAGTTTGCAGACCAAGTTCATCCAGCGCAGGGGGACGCAGTTCCTGGGCCAGATGATGCATCTCTAGCGAGACTTGATCGAGCAGTTCGTGCAGCGCCTTGAATTGCCGCTTGGCCGCAGAATCCGTCTTCACAGCATCCTCGAGACACTTCAATCCTAAATGCAAGGCCGTCAGATCCTGACCACACTGATCGTGCAGTTCGCGAGAAATGCGTCGGCGTTCTTCTTCTTGCACACTGACAAGTCGCCGTAGCAGACTCACCTGTGTCTGCTGTGCCTCGCGCCGCTCGTTGACCTCGTGCTCGAGATTCTGTTGGTGCTTTCGCAATTCCGCGGCGATCCCATTCGCTCGCCGATTCGCAGACCTCAATGATTCGCTAAAAACGGCACTTGAGATGCCGATTACCAAATACAAGGCAGTCCCCACTTGCGCATCGAGACCATAGATGGCGATCGATCCACGGGGATTGGCGAAGAAAAATGCCACAGACAGAAACCCCAAGACAACAGCAACTAAAGACGGACCGAGTCCTCCGTACCAACTGTTAAAGACAATCGCGAACAGAAACGTAACCTGCGGATACTGGTCGCCCAGAATTGGATCAAGCCCTTCACGCAGCACGATTGCGACGCCGACCGACACGATTGCGACACAATAGCTGACCAGTTTCGAATCTCTGATACGCGATAACACGGACTTGCTTGCCTTGTCGAATGAATGCACGAACGGACACGTACGGGGTCAGTAGGTTTAGGTACCTTAGTGTAGACTTGAAGGTCCTCTTCAGGAACTTGGCTGTGTCGGATCGCAGCAACTCGATGACCTGGAACGTTCATCAGTTGTCATCGCCGCTCACGCCATCTCCACCGTACCGACTCACAGCGGGACGGATGATTCTCCGAACATTCCGAATGCTCAAGCTGTCGCAACCGCATTCGTCTGAATTCCATCGTCAATGGTCGCAGTGACGTTGATGGGTATTTCGCAATCTGGCGGACTCGGATGGTTGGGCGGCAATTGAGTGATTCGTTAGGATCTCGTGAGTGCGACCGCAACTTTGAACCACATCAATTCATACGGAACACAACGAATGCACAAGGACTTTCTGGCACCCAAAAACCATTGCGGCGGTGCATCTGGCAGCGGGACGCAGGCGGTTCGAGCGGGAAACTTGATTCTCGTCGGTGGGCAAATGTCTCTGGACGAGCAGGGGCGAGTTGTCGGGGATGACATCGCCACGCAGACGCGAAATGCACTGGAATCGCTGAAGCGAGTCCTCGCCGAGGCGGGTGCCACGATGCGGGACGTCGTCAAGCACAACATCTACTTCCAGTGCGAAGGTGATGACGAAGCCGTCTCAACGTTCCTGAATGAAATCGACCGAGTGCGGCTTGAGTACTTCTCTGCACCTGGTCCCACGACAACCGAAACGCGCGTCGGACTTGACCGCGAGGGTGCGATGATTCAGATCGATGCCTGGGCCGTTGTCGGCGAGGCGAAAGAACGGCTGATGCCACCTGGTCATTGGAATTGGAGCAAACCGATGCCATTCTCGCACGGGTGGAAAGTCGGCGACATGGTTTTTGTCGGTGGACAGCGTTCGCTGGACGAAAAGGGAAATGTCCAGGGAATCGGCGATATCGAGATCCAAACGGACCATGCCTTCCGTAACCTCGACACGCTGCTACGCGCGGCCGGCGGAGATCGAAACACCCTGATGCGACAGAACACGTACTTCCGGTTTTATGGCCAAGGTCGCGAAGTGACCGACTACTGGGAGAAAATGACAAACGTTCGACGACGTTACATGTCCGTGCCGTCTGCCGCAGGAGCGGGACTTCGCATCACAGGGTTTCCAAACTCGTCGGAACTGATTCAGGTCGAAGGAATCGGAGTGCTGGGAGAGGACAAACAGCGATTGCAGCCAGAGAACCACTGGGACTGGAGCATCCCCAACACACAGTTCACGCAAGGTTGGCGGATCGGCAAGTGGGCTTTTATCGGCGGACAAATCTCGGCCGACAATCGTGCAAAGGCCGTTGGCAAGGACATGGAAACTCAGACGCGCAATGTCTTCCAGTTCATCCGCAACGTGATGGCCGAAGGAGACCTGGACGAAAGTGACGTTGCCAAGCTGTATATCTATTATCACTGCGATGGTGATTGGAATCAGATCGCTCAAACCAAGGCGACAATTGAGCGAGTCCAGCGTGAGTTCTACCCCGCCCCAGGCCCGGCCGTAACTGCGATCCGTGTGTCTGGCTTCGCGTTCGAAGATCTGCTGATTGAAATCGAAGCGTTTGCAATCAGTCGCGACTGACGCTCGATCATCTCTTCATCCAGCCTGTACAAAGTTCAGTGATCGATTGATTTTCGACAATTGAATTGGCACTCTACGTGAAGCCGATTGTTCGAACGTCTGAAATTTCGCGGGACACCTTATTTGCCCGCGAAGTGAAGGCCGTCATCCCACAATCGCCATCACCGATTCACCGTCAAATCTGCATGCTGGACACAACGTCGCCCGCAATATTGGCGGAATTGCACGGTACAACGCGAACATCACATCTTCAGGCGTGATCCCTTCCCCTCTAAGGGGCGAAGGGATCACGCACCCGATACGGTTTGTCTTTATTACAACGAGAATGAATTATGCGAGCTTCCGCGGTCTTGTTGCTGCCCTTTGTTGTTGCATGTCAGGTCGCAACTGGCATCGCCGCTGATCCGATTGCCTGGCTGCCAGGCGACATCAACGCTGTGGCCCGCATCAACGTGGCCGACATCTATAAAAGTCAACTCGCAATCAAAGAAGGTTGGCTCAAGAAATCGACTGAAGCATTCATCCAACAAGAGGCTTTTGTCCCACCAGGCACGAGTCTGATTTTGACGGGCGCGGATCTCGAGATTTCCAACGGCGTGACCGCAACTCGAACGTTTTCCGTACTAGTTCCTGATAAACAAATGACGCTGGAAACGCTGTCGACATGGGTTCCGGGCCGGTTGGAGCAATTCTTGGGGAAGCCGCTGGGAAACTTTGGAAGCAACGGCTATGTGGCAGATACGGGCGACGGATACTGGCTCACCAACGGATCTTCCAATCGCCAAATGATCACACGATGGCTGAAGACCGGAGTGACACCAGGAGCACCTCAGTTGTCAGACTATCTTAAATCCGCATTGAATTCGAAAGATTCAACGGCTCAGTTGTTGATGGCGATCGACCTGCAGGACAACTTTTCGGGACAGGCCATTACCGAGGAATTGAAGGCGACCGATTGGTTTAAGACCGACTTTGATGCCGAGACGATCGCAAAAGTCCTCGAAAGAGTTCAGGGAATCACGATCGCAATCACAGTCAGCGATACGGCACTGGGGCAAGCGACTGTCGATTTTGGAATCGACACTACGCCCCTGAAACCGGTTATGGATCAGCTCGTTGCAGCGGTCCTCGAGCACGCCGGCATCTCCGATAAGGAGGTCGAAAACTGGAAATGGATCACGAAAGGCAAACAGGTCATCGGGAACGGCCCTGTGGCTCCCGGTGCCGGACGTCGTTTGGTATCGATTCTCGAACCTCCCTCAATCACAATGTCGATCGCAGCCAAGCCAGCCGACGCAGGCAATGCGGCCACGCCGGACGCAGATCTGGTCCAGAAGGTTTCGCTCAAATACTCCAAATCGATCCAAGTGCTGCTGGAAGATCTGCGAAAGGAACTTAGCGCGACGAACCGTATTAACACGAACATTGTTCTGCGATACGCACGCAAGATCGATAACGTGCCGACGCTGAATGTCGACGGCGCCTTGCTGGATTTCGCCGCAAAGGTGAGCAATTCTCTGCGATATCAATCACAAAGCATTCGGATGAATAATCTTGGTGCGATCACACAAAAAGCCAACTCATTTGGAACGACTTACTACGGTGCGAACAACAACGGGTATGTGGGCTCTTATACGGCTGGCCCTGGCGTCGGCATGTCGATCGATGCCTCAAACCGGCAGGCCTCACGTGCGGTCGTCTATTCAGAATGGAAGCAAATCGAAGATGGACTGGTCGCTCTTCGTCGCGCGATGACCGAGAAATACAAAGTCCAATTCTAGACCACGAAGATGCTCTTCACCGAAGCTTTCCCTTCGCAGACAATCGAGCAACCCTCTATTCAGTTCGTTTTTTGAACGGATGGGGACGATGAGTCGAATAATTCGAAATCAATGGCTGCTTTGCGAAGCTTCCGCACCGAATCTCCTCACCTCTGGTATTCTTGCTTCAACGATCGCCTGAAGATGTTCGGGCAGCGTGATTTTTTCAGGCCGCGTCAGAGGAACATTCGATTTACCCTTCACGAACGCTTCAAATCTTTATCTTCACGCTCTGCATTGCGGGAATTGCTGCGATATGTGTTGCACATGCAGAAGATGTTGATACGCCGCATCGATCCTCTTCAGTGATTCTCGGGCCAGAAGGTTCTCAAGTATTCGTTCGAGAGACCGCGGGGATTCGACACGCCGATGTCGGCCTTCAATTGCAATTGGGTCCCGAACCGGAACTGCAATTCACCAGGAAGGCCGGGGACTCTCCCTATCTCTATGTGACTACGCCGGGGCAACAGGCGAAGCTGGTCGGTGTGAAGATTCCAACGAAGTATTCCGAGGATGATGAATCATGGACGGATCCGTTGTCAACTTTATCTGACGCAGAGATCAATGGCTTGTGGGGGCTCGAGCTCAATTTCTGGTCCGATGAAATCGCTAAAAGGCTCAGCCACATCAATGGCAAGCGAACATGCGTCACGATCAACGACGGAGTGTTGAGCACATTTGACAAACAAGAGCAACGCCCGACTGATGCTCGACTGCCGCCATTACCTTACGACATTGAAGACCTTGTTATTGCCTCATCAATGCAACACGGATTCAAGGACTTCGCATCACTTCGACACCTGACAAAGCTTCGCTCGCTCATGGTGCGAGACGCGGACTTTGATTGTGAAGCGCTGTCAAAGTCGTTCGACATTCGCGCTCTCCTATTTTCGAATTGCACTTTGATAAACGGCAATAGCCTAAAGTCGTTGCTCCATGTCCAAGTCCTGAACATCGACTTTTGCCAGGAACTGACAGATCTGTCGTTCTTACCATCAATGGTGCGATTGGAATCGCTCAGTGTTGCTTACACCCCCGTCATCACCTGCCCTGCGGCTGGTCTCAATGAGCTGAAAACGCTCAACATCTCTGGAACGGCTATCTCAGACCTCAGTCCGCTCAATGGTCTTCCCAAACTTGAACGTATTGACGCACGGCTTTCTTCACTTACGAAATTGCCGCAAACGCTTCCCAAGCTGAAATTCTTTAATTCGATTGCCTCGGAACTGACGGAATCCGAAGTTTCCGAATTCAGAAAACGCAATCCTGCGTGTGAAATGCTCAATGGATGGAATCACTCATTTCAAATGTTGCTGACACCCGCAACGCGACTACGTATTCGGGTGCGAGGACCGCTTAAAGGCGGAGAACCTATAGGAATCGCCCTGCTTGAACTGCGAGACAAACCTGAGCTCAAGCAATTGATCTCGAACATTCGTCTTACCGAGACAGATCGAGGTGCCGCGTGTTTTTGCTTTGGAAGCGTCGTACTGGATTTCTTCACTGACGAAAGTCACATCGCAAAAATCAGTGTGCACCACGGAAGTCACCTACGATGGGGCGCGGTATGGCCCGGTGATGCCAATCTGACACGAGAATCGCGTGAATTTCTTGTCGCCTGGCTGGCGGACCGAAATGTGTGGGAACCACATCGGGATCTTAGGGACGCTGAAAAGCAAGATCGGGAAGCCGATACAGACGCCGATCTGATCCGCGCAAGCTTACCATCCTCGCTGGCCAAGGCACTTGATTTTGCGGATGGCGTCGCTTCAATCCACGATACTTTTCAGGCCACACTCAAGAAAGAATTTCCAAAGGAAGTCAGCCAGATCGAGATCCTGTTGCGAATGCTCGGAACGGGCAACACGCGCTGGGATTCACCAGGCTTCTTTCGTGCAGTCGCGCGCGAGCAACTTCGGACCTACCATCATAGTGATCTGCAGTTGGCTGTTGGAAATGCGTTCGACGGCCCTGACCGGCAGATGCGACGTGGCGCCGCGCGACTCTGGAAGGATGCCGACATTTCGAAAGAACAATGGGGATCGAAGCGTCAACCTGAATGGAACCGCATGACGGTTCAGATCGAACAGGAAGCACGATCTTCCTCCGTAAGAATCGAGGCCCTGGAGGACCTTTTGAGTTGGAAAAAGGACTTCACGGATGATGAGTTTCAGCGACGTCTGGACACTGGACTTCACGATCCCGAACATCAAGTACGACGACAAGCCATGCTGATCGCCGGTCGAGCTCAAAATCAGGAATCGATCAGTCTGCTAATGACGATCTTAAAAGGTGGTACGATTGAGACATGGGCACTTCCCGAAGCACCGCCAAATGAATCCTCGAATCTGGGGAAATACTTTGAAGTTATCGCCCCAGACTGTTCCGATGCAGAGGTCGCGGGACTCGCATTGGCTTATTTGCGGCATCAACCGGCAAAGGCGTTGATTGAATCGGCGAATCCTCAAACCGGCATGCACCAACTTTCCATGGCGTTACTTGGAGACGAGCATCAACTGAAACATGAACACTTTGAGCCGGAAAACAACAACGATGCGTTACGTCTTGCCGCATTTGAGGCCGCAATTCGCTCCAGGGGGCGTTATCACCTGCAGTCGGCGATTCTGGTCCGTGCGAAATCTTCACAAGACGAACAACTAATCGCGACGAAATTGAACGACATGCTCCGCGCCGAAAACGCACCTGGAATTGATTCTCTTCCACAAGCTCCAAACGTGGGTGCGTTGTGGCAGTGGTACCATCGATTCGGTGCCGAGTATCTTAAGAGATTTGATAATCTCCCCGAAGCTAAAACGGGCGACTTGAAGTGACCACGCTTAGATAGAAGTCGATAAAATTTTCGATTTCGAGGTGCAACACCAATTCGAGTCTTCGATTCGAATTACTGACTGCTACCGCCAGCGGCGACGGATGGAGTATCGTTCCAGTTGCGTGAGAGCCAGATGACGGCCGTCCCATCTCGGCTGCCGGTGAGGATCTGGTGGCCATCGGGCGAGAATGCCACGCTGGTCACTTCTTCAGTGTGACGGCTAAGGGTCAGGATTTCTTTGCCAGTTTTGGCGTCCCACAGTTTTGCGGCTTGATCCTGACCACCGGTGATGATTCGCATGGAATCGGGTGAGAAATTGACCGAAGTCACCGAAGCTGTGTGACCTGAGAGCGTCAGTAGTTGCTCAGCGGTCTCAACATTCCAGACACGTGCTGTATTGTCTTCACTTCCCGTGACGATCCAGCGGCCGTCTTTGGAAAAGTCCACGCACACGACGGCCCACTCGTGCCCTTTGAACTCGCGAATTAACTCACCCGACTTTGCATTCCACAATCGAGCCGTTTTGTCACTGGATGTTGTGACAATGTAATCACCGTTCGGAGAGAACATGCCCGATCGGACACGATCGCCGTGTCCTTCCAGGGCACGGACAACGGTTCCCGATTCAACGTCCCAAAGTTTGGCCGTACCATCGTCACTGGCAGTGAGAATGAAGTTTCCGTCGGGTGAAAAGACGGCCGTATTAATCAGGCTTGTATGGCCATTTTCGAGCTTGCGAATCGAGTGCCCCGTCCGCGCATCCCAGATCTTGGCGGTATTATCCCAACTACCGGTGACGACCAGATCTCCCTCGGGTGAGAACTGCGCAGATGCGACAGCACCGTGTGGACTGAAGCTCATCTTTTCCCGGCCTGACTTGGCGTCCCATAGCCGGACATCGCTGCCACCGACCGTGAGGACGTCGTCCGTTCCTGGCAGAAATGCCGTTGACCATAGCAAACCACCTCGACGTTTCAGGTCGACAAGTGGTCCCAGCGTTCCGCCTGGTTGTGGCGAACGAATTTCGCTTCCGGTTTCCAGATCCCAAAGTCGAACCGTACGTTCGTCGGAATTCGCGGCGAGTAAGCGTTTACCATCCACCGACACACTGATTGAAAACACTTCTCGCCCGAATGGTCCTAGTGTGCGAATGACCTTCGCGCTGTCCGTATTCCAGATTCGAATCAAGCCATCCGCACAACTGGTGACGACCGAATTGCCTCCCGGGACCGCATGCATGGTAAGAATGCTATCGGGGTGTTTGAGAATCAAATCGGGAATTTCTCTCTTCGAGGCCACATTCCATTGCCCGACCGTATTGTCGCTACTTGCCGTCAATAGACGTGAACCATCGGCGAGAAAGATCAGAGACGAAATGCGTCGAGTGTGGCCATCCAGGCTCGCCACGACTTGACCGTCTGCAACATCCCACAACTTGACGTGTCCTTTTGTGTCCCCGGTCGCCAGCAAGCGATCATCAATCGAAAACGCAACGCTTGTTACTTCCGTGTTGTGCGCCTCGAGCTTTTTCAGTCGGATTCCGGTTGACGCATCCCAAATCTGAGCCGACTTGTCGTCGGCCCCCGTTGCGATCAATTTTGCATCGTGCGAGATGGCTGCCGCGGCGCTGCGGCCACTGCGATCCAGGCGCAGAAGCTGTCCTCCGGTGCTGACATCCCAGATGCGTGCCGTATTGTCGACTGCCGCCGTCAGCAACCTTCGACCGTTGGGAAAGAAGATCGCGCTTGACGCCAAAAAGGAATGACCTTCGGCCAACGTCAAACCCGCCTCACCCGTTTTTGCATTCCAGGTGCGAGCCGTTCGATCACGACTGGCAGTGACGATCTGCTGCTGGTCTCGCGAATAAGTCGCAGCCAGAACGGCATCTGAGTGTCCTTCGAGGACACGTCCCTGGAGTGTGCGGATCTCTTCGTAACCGGGGATGCTCCATTCGCGAACCGTGTTGTCATGCGCGGCCGACAGAACGAACTGACTGCCTGAGGCAAATGACACCGCTTTGACACGGCCGCCGTGTCCACGAAATGTTTTCAATGGCTGATTCGTATCAAAAACCCAGACACGTACAGTGTTATCGAAGCTTCCGCTCAGCAGCAAACTTCCATCAGCCGAAAAGGCGATCGAGCGGACCGCGTCGGCGTGCCCGTCGAAGGCACGAACAGGAGCATTCGCGACGGTCGCTCCGTCAGTGAGATTCTTAAAGTCGACGGGTCGGATTTCTTCCGGTTTCCACACCAGAATTCGACGGTCATAGCCGGCCGAAACGGCATGCTTGCCATCTGGAGAGAAGACGGCACAAAAAACCGGTCCATGATGGCCCGTGAATGCGGGCGAGCGTTTTTCGGTTGCGACATCCCACACGATCGAAGTTCCATCATGGCCCGCGGTGATCACTCGTCGTTCGTCCGCAGAGAACGCGGCCGACCAGACCCACCACGTATGCCCCGAGAATTTTCGGATCTCGTGCCCCGTCTCGATGTCCCACATCCGTGCCGTTTTATCATAGGAACTGGTGAGCAATCGCGAGCCATCTTTTGAATAACTGACGCTCAGCACTTCGTCATCATGCCCCTTAATGACTTTCAGTCGCTTTCCCGAAGCGATCTCCCAGATTTGAATAAAACCCTCTCGATCGTTCCCGCCTGTCGCCAGGAATCGTCCATCAGGCGAAATCGCGACCGAGTTGACGTATTCACCGCCATGCTTCAGCGAATGAAGAACTCGACCAGTTTCGCGATCCCAAATCAAGGCGGTTCCGTCCCAGCCCCCAGTCGCGAATCGCTTCCCATCATGATCGACGGCAAGCGACTCGAGCGGCGAATGGGCATCGAACGCACGAATGCTCTGCGAGCAGAGATGCATCAAGCGCCCCCATTCCCAATTTCTCAATTCGGGCTTGCAGGTGCTTAAGGTCGTCCGTGCCACGTCGAAGGCATTCTTGTCGATCAGCGACGCAGCCAGACCAATTTTGGAAATGTAGGCTTCGTACTCTTCCTGCAGCTTTGCCGCTTCGGCTTTGGTGCGTTCAACGACTGCGACTTCCTCGGCAGCGATCGCCGCGTTCTTGGCTTTCTCTTCGAGCTTTTGCGCCTCTTCGGCCTTCAATTGATGGGCAACGGCCACTTTTTCGGCCGCAATGGCCTGGACCTTGGCCTTCTTTTCTTGCTCTGCTGCCACCATCGCCTTGGACTTCTCGGCGAGCGCGACCTTCTCGGCATTGGTCGCCCGGATTGCTTCGGCAACGGCCTTCTGTTGTTCGGCTCGAATCCAGATCGCGGATCCGGTCGCAATCACGAGCACTGATGCGACGAGTCCAATCGCGAGCCGCTTGAGACGCGTGAGGCGCTTTTGGCGTGCCACACGTTCAGCCTGCGCGGCGACTAATTCGTGCCAAAGCGACACGTGTTCTGGATCAGTCTGGTTCAGTAGCGAGAGACCGAGATCATAATCGCCTTTACGTTTCGCACTTTCCGCGTAGGCCAGTCGCGCAACCGAAATCCCGCCAGCGGCACGTTTGTTTCCCGACCACAACTCGTACGCTTCTTGATAACCGAAAAGTGCTCGCGAGTACTTCTGGTAATCATCTTTCTCTTTCGCGTCTTTCAAATCTTCATCGGCATGCGTCGAGAGCAACACACTTTCCAGATGCGATTGATATTCACGAATGGCCAACTGCATCTCTTTCACGGTCTGATATCGATCCGTGACTTCGGTTGCCATCGCCTTGAGTGCAATGTCCACCAGCTCGCCCGTCTTTTCCGTGGGAGCGATGACATTGCTCGCAGCGGCCACCAGGCACTTCATCGCCGTTTTTTCAATATGCGGCGGGTGCCCGGTCACAATCTCGTACAAGATCGCGCCCAGCAGATAGATGTCGCTGGCAGGGCCAATCTTTTCGATCGGACCAGTTGCCATTTCGGGAGCCATGTACGCCGGCGTGCCCCCCATGGACTTGGAACTGGAGATGCTTCGCGATTTTCGATAGCCCCCTAACGGATGTGCGAGCCCCCAGTCCATCACCAGAACTTCACCAAACTCACCCAGCATGATGTTTTCTGGTTTGAGATCTCGATGAACGATCCCGCGTGCGTGTGCGAACCCCACTGCATCGGCGGTACGCATTAGGATGTCCAGATTCTCACTGAGCGACTTCTTCGCAATCACTTTTAGCCAGGGCGTCCCCTGAACCTTCTTCATCGAGTAGAAGAGTTGCCCCTTCGAGTTTGTCCCGACGTCATAGATTGGAACGATATTGGGATGATCGAGATCGCCCGTGACCACGGCTTCGGCAAGGAATTTCGCATTGCGTTTGTCGTTTTGCGCCGCCTCGCCCTTGATCATTTTCAGGGCTACATTGCGGTCGATCGACGTTTGCCGCGCGTCGTAAACGATCCCCATCCCACCGACGCCCAAGACGGAGATCAGCTCATATTCCGGCTGAATCTTGTGATCGATATCGACCGCAAGTTCCGCCGAATCGACCAGCAATCGAGTCTTGATCACCAGCGACTGATTAGCGGTATCACCGGACGTTGTATCACTCGTATCCGATTTCGATCCCACAGACGCTTTGGGCTGGGTAGCCCCACGTCCCGAGACGCTCGACTTGGTTCCAGAGGCTCCGGCGGAGGTCCTTGAAGCCGTCATATCGCGACCAACATCACTGGTGTGAGTGCTGGAATCTTCGTCCGTCAACAAGGTCTTCGAGTATCCGCCGTCGCCCACCTCTGCGGAATCGACGATTGATCCATCATCGTCCATCTGGATCGTTTTGGTCTCGTCAGGAATCACGATTGTACGAGATTCTTCAGAGATCTGTTCGTCGGGCATCTGAAACGTCTGCGAACTTTCGGATGAGGATTCATAATCGACGATCGTCTTGTCGCTCTCTTCCGCGATCGCGTTGTGGGAGACTGAGCCTTGTGACAGTTGTAGGGTAGCGAGCACAGACGGAGCGGCCTGGGTCAGGCTCGTGCCACACCTGGCGCAAACTCCCACAGCCAAGTCCTGGCTGAGAATCTGACGATGGCATCGCGGACAGTTCAACATTCTCACGCTCCGTGCAGCCGTCCACCTGCTGTGTCCGTCCGCATCCTTCACATCGTCGTTCGTTGTCGATCGTCGTCAGAATTGAATTTGCTCGAGGCTGCGGATCGAATCGACACGTCACCGCAATTGTGGACATTTACCATACTCAATTCGAGTAATTCATGTACTTCCGGATCAGTCGTGCTGCACGGCTGAAATAGGTCGAGGGCGACGCAGCTTCCCGATCGTTCCCGTTGCGACGCATCCCAAGCATTGTCGCCGTAGCACCAGCGACCGCCGCCCCTGAGAAGGTATTCGTCTCATGCCCCAAAGACGATTGCTGTTCTTCTGGCTGATGTTCATCGTACGGCACCCCATCATCCAACCCGCCATCGTCACCGCGAGTCATGCTTTCAACGACTCGTTCGGCCCGTTTCCAGGCTCGTTGTGCGACAACAGACGACCAACCATTCCAGGCTGTGGCAGGCTGATCACCTTCGTCTTGGTTCATCAGCGGTGATATGATTTCTGCTGAATGAGAGGCATCAAGTAGGCTTGGCGATTCAGGCATCTGCTCGAGCTGCGCCGCACCGTTTTCGTCAGGTTCCGGCTCTGGCTTCGCCCCGGGTTTCTCGGCCTCGCCTTGTCCCGCCGGCAATTTTGATTTCGTGGATGACGGCGGCCGATAGCTCTCATCATTGCTGTTAACGATCTTGCCTTGCCGAACTTCAAATTCAAGCAAGAGTCGTTGCCGCTCTTCCCCGGGTTCCTGCAATTGGAACCGGTAGTTGCCATCGGGCAATTTTCTAATGATCTCTAATGAATCATCAAGGACGGATTCGTCCAGAATGATTCGCTGCTGAATCTGTCCATCCGGTGACAGGACTTCGACGACAACTTGACGCTCAGACGCGACACGCTCTTCCGTTCGAATCGCATCGAGCCTCAACGACGAGACGTCGTTGAGTGGGGTCCCCGATGTCTGCAGCCGATCGACAAACTTTGGTGCGTCCGGAATCGTTAGATAGGCCACTGGAGGGGTCAGATCGACGACATAGGCGGCCAAACCTGTTCCAGGAATCGTCGCGAACGAGGACGCGACCGCTGTATCCAAACTCGCACCGCTCGCCAACACTTTGACGCTAGGATCTTGCACGACCTGAACTTTGATTTCGATGGGTGCCGACGGATTCGTCTTGTCCGGATTGGAAGTGTACAAATGCTGCAATGAGACGTGCCCGGGATCATCGAATTGAAATGTCTCGACAGTTCCGTCGCCCCAGTCGACCGTGACTGTGAAATTGTGTTCGCCAGGACGACCATAATCGAACGACACGCTGCCTTCACCCACAGCGGTCAACGGCGGTGTTTGCACATTCGTAATTAAAGGTGGCGCTCCTGCAATCGCTCCAGTCCCCGTCTGCACGACGACGTTGGGCCCAAAGCTCACCAGATGCTGCGCGTTCAGCGTGATTAAGCCTGTGCCGCCCACTTTGATCTCT
This sequence comes from Schlesneria paludicola DSM 18645, assembly GCF_000255655.1. Taxonomy (NCBI): domain Bacteria; kingdom Pseudomonadati; phylum Planctomycetota; class Planctomycetia; order Planctomycetales; family Planctomycetaceae; genus Schlesneria; species Schlesneria paludicola. Next base: position 1,060,668 of record NZ_JH636435.1, read on the forward strand.
GGAGGCAAACCGGCGTCGAAGATCAGAATGTCGTGACCGGCCAGAACCGTTACGCTGCCATTTCCACCGTTCGCCGTCACCGAGCCCTGGATCACAACGTCGGCGGCAGCACCTGATGCCTGCAGATTGATATTGCCACCGAACGTCTGGATCGGCCCCGTAACCATCAGACTTCCGCCGGAGGTCACGACGATATTCCCGCCAGTATGAGTGAGATCGCCCACCGCGATGCCACTCACTTCAGAGAATAAAGAACCGTCGGCTGACACCGTTCCGACCGTAAGCGGACCTGTACTATGGATCGAGACACTGCCCCCGAGTGGATTCGCGATTGCGATAACGCCGAACTGATTGGCTTCGCTCAGGGTGATGCTGCCTGTCCCGGCGTTGCTGATCCCCAGAGCCCCGGCCGTAATCGTATCACCGCCATTTTGAGTCACACCGCCGATCGCATTCGAAATTCGGACCGTTCCCGACCCCGCCGAGATGTCATCATCGATCGTGATCGATCCGCCCGAACGAACGGTGATGTCGCCGTTACTCGTCGCAATTCCGATCACCCCGCCGAAATATGCACCGTCGCTCGCCACGGCGCCGACCGTGATTCCGTTGGTGCTTTCGAATTTAATTGCACCTCCAGGTGCGGTATTGCTTGCCGCGAAGACACTCGCCGTGTTCGCGGCGGTCAAGATGACATCGCCCGTTCCCGCATTGATCGCCCCTAAAGACGAGGACGTAATTGCAGCGGTACTGGACTGATTGATTCCCCCGGTGGTTGTCGCCAGGCGAACAGTTCCACCTCCCGCATTGACCGCCTGCAGCAGATTGATCATTCCTCCTGCAGTCAGCGTAATATTCCCAGAACTGCTTGAGGTATCCAGGCCATTGATGCCCGCAATAGACGTAACATTCACGCCACCCGTCGTCGCAAATCGGATGTTTCCATTCGCGGCCCGAATCGCGACGTTGCCAATGTTCGAAGTCCCGCTGGAAAAGTCTACGGCGTCTCCTGCAGTGATCGCGAGACTGTTCACGCGAATGCCCCCTGCTGTCGCCATCACCGTACCGCTGCTGGTCAAAACGAGCGTGCTTACGGGAGACGGACCGTTCAGATCGACATCGCTGGAAACGGTGATCGCACCGCTGCTCCCATTCCCCAGAACAATTGTACCGGCGGAGATATGATTCAGCTCGGCATTTGAGAGCCCAAGGGTCGCAGTTCCACCGCTAATGACATCTGCCCCACCGAGATCGATCAGTGTGCCATTCGTTCGCTGGAGCAGAGAAACGGTGGACGTTCCGGCGTTGATCGATCCATCCAATGACATGCTGTCGGACACGAAACTCAACTGCTGATTGTTGACGCTGACCGCCCCACCCGATGCTACGACAATTCCAAATCCGTCTGCGCCACTGCCACCAATTCCGGTCACCGAGACGGTGCCACCTGCTGTCGCGCTGGCAGTTCCCGCGACGAAAACTCCATAGTTCGTCGTTTGCCCCGTGCCACCGATTCCGAAAATCGTGACATTACCTGCAGCAGAGGTCACCAGTCCGCCGGCACCAACACTGACACCAGTGTGCGAACTGGTTGTCGCGTCATCTCCCGCGCGTCCCATCAAACTGATGTTTCCGGCCCCTGTCGCGCGCAGTGTTGCGGCGCCAATCGAGATCCCACCGTAGTCACCAGAGCTGCTGACACCCCGATCGGCATCAAACGTCAGGTCACCGTCAGCGACGCTGATCATCGCGGGACCGTTGACGACGATATTCCTGGCTCCGGTACCGCCGTTTCCGCTGACGATGATCGAACCATTTCCAGTCGTCGACATGTCGGCACTGATCGCGACTGTTCGGTCTGCGTTGAGTGCCAGGATCAAACCACTGTCTGCCGTGATCGCACCATTGATGGCAATATCGCTGGTCGATCCCACCGCTGACAACGTGAGATTCTGGTGTGCACTTGTGGTCGCGTTGAGAACGATTGACCCCGCCGACGTCTGAATGCTTGTTGGCCCCCCCGTGATCCCAAGAGTATCCGTTGCCGCATTGCCAATCGTAACGTTGCCGGTACTCGTCAATGTCATGCCATTCAGGATCACGCTGGAACTCAGCGTCGCGCTGCCAACGGTCACGTTCTGATCCAGTTCCAGCGTTCCCGCGCCAACGGCCTGAGTCAGGCTCGCCAGCGCGTTTGTTCCTCCGATCACATTCGTAAACCGCTTTGCACCGGTGCCGACCAGATCAAGCGATTGGGCGTTCGATGCAGCTCCATTCACCGTCCCACCCAATGTCACCGCCCCCGAACCACCGATAGTGGCGTCATTCAACAGCGTCACGTTGCCAGCCAGGCTCGCCGCATTCGTCGCATCGGAATTGATGAGTGCCCCAATTCCACCGATTCCCGAGCCACTGATCGATAGCGACTCGACGCCGATTGTCTGTCCGTTCAGATCCAACACCGCACCACTGGCAACAGTTGTCCCTGTTGTCGTCGCCCCCAGCGCGCTTGAATTTGCCAGGACAACGGTTCCCGTACTGACAAACGTCGTCCCGCTGTAAGTGTTGGCTCCAGCCAATCGCAACGATCCCGTTCCGGCCTTGATCAGATTTCCGGTTCCACTGATCACGCCAGAAACTGTCATATCTGTTGCGTCGCCAATGGTCAGCGAGGTCCCCAGAATTTGCACGAACGTTCCCGCGACAGCAGACAGCGAATCAAACGTAACTGCAGCGCCGCTGGTAATGGTGATCGTATTTGTTCCCAGAACGTTCACCGCCTCGTGATAAGTTCCGGCGTTCACGATGATCTGGCTGTTTGTGGTCGACGACGCGAGCGCTTCGGCCATTGAGGCGAATGCATTCACACCATAAATGGCAGGTTGATTGAGCAGTGCTCCCAAGTCGCCATCGAGAATCACAACTCCCGGCGTCAGACTTGTCCAGGCGGTGTTCGAAACGTAGACAATACTGGGTGTGCTAGCCTCAATGAGCACGACATCGTTCCCATCACCTCCGTTAAAGAAGATCTTGAACGAATGAGTTCCCACAGTCAGCGTCGCACCATCCGTCGGTAGCGTGCTGCCATTGATTGTCGTCTTGTTCGTCGTGCCGGCGTGATTAATGAGGGTCAACAGTTGATTGATCAGCGGTGCCGACAAGTCTTTCGTATTCACGACGCTCAATGTCGAGTTACTTAGATCCAGATTCCCGCGGACCGTGATCTGGCTAAAGTCCGTACCCGGAATTGTCCAGCCGCTGTTGACCGTGAACTGAATCGTGCCGCTGGACACCAGATCCCCTGTGATCGTCATCACGCCCGGCGCGAACGTGCCGAGATTTGAGACATTGCCCGTGATTGTTCCTGATCCGCTGAGGATTCCACTGACCTCGATATTGACGTCGCTCTTAACGGATCCATTTAACTGCAGCGTTCCGAATGTGATCGTGGTCGGCCCCGCATACGTATTTGCCCCAGAGAGGGTCAGCGTTCCCGATCCGACTTTGACGAGACTTCCGCTTCCGCTGATGACGCTGGCCACCGTCGTGCTGGTGGCATCGCCAACCGTCAGAGACGTGCCCTGGATTTGGACGAATGTCCCCGTGATCGCCGACAGCGAATCGAGAGTCACCGCGGCCCCAGATGTGATCGTCAGCGTATGCGTACCCGTCAGACTGATCGCTTCGTGATACGTGCCCGCATTCACAATGATCTGCCCGCTGGACGTCGACGCGGCTAACGCCTCCGTGACCGAGCCAAACGCATTCACGCCGTAAATCGCAGGCTGATTCAGAGGTGTCCCCAAATCGCCGTCCGCAATCACGGTCCCCAGCGTCAACCCCGTCCACGCGCTGTT
>NZ_JH636435.1:1065314-1067934 GCF_000255655.1 Schlesneria paludicola DSM 18645
GTCAACGTCGCACCATCCGCCGGCAATGTGCTCCCGTTTGTCGTCGTCTTGTTCGTCGTCCCCGCGTGATTGATCAGTGTCAACAGTTGATTCACACCGGGAGCAGACGCATCCAACGTATTCAAAACCGACAGAGTCGAACCACTCAGATTCAGATTCCCACCCACCGTGAGCTGACTGTAATCCGTACCGGGTGTCGTCCAACCGCTGTTCACCGTGAACTGAATCGTACCGCTCGACGTCAGGTCACCGGTGATCGTCATCAAGCCCGGCTTCATCGTCCCCTGATTCGTCACATCACCAGAAACCGTGCCAGAACCGCTCAGCGTGCCGCTCGCACCAACGATCACGTTACCACTCACGGAACCGTCCAGCTGAAGTGTCCCGGCCGTCACTGTGGTTATGCCGCTGTAGCTATTGACGCCCGAAAGCGTCAACGTCCCGGCCCCTGCTTTGGAGAAAGCACCGGTTCCGCTGATCACGGCGGCGATCGTGGTATTCGTCGCATCGCCAACAGTTAGAGACGTCCCTTGAATTTGGATGAGCGTACTTGCGATTGCCGACAGGGAATCGATGGTCACGGCGGCTCCAGTCGTGACCGTAAGCGTATGAGTCCCTGTCAGACTGACCGCTTCGTGATACGTTCCTGCATTCACGATCACTTGGCTATCCGACGTCGATCCCGCAAGCGCCGCATTCACCGACGTGAAGGCCGTCACGCCAAGAATCGCTGGCTGATTCAGCGGCGTCCCCAAATCGCCATCCGCGATCACCGTTCCCGGAGTCAAGCTGGCCCACGCTGCACTCGATACGTAAACAACGCTCGGTGTGGTCGCTTCAATGAGCACCACATCGTTCCCGTCGCCGCCGTTGTAAAACAACTTGAAGGAGTGCGTACCGACCGTCACAGTGGCACCGTCTGCAGGCAGAGTACTCCCATTTGTCGTGGTCTTGTTTGTCGTGCCCGCGTGATTGATCAACGTCAGAATCTGATTCACGCCCGGCGCCGACGCATCCAGCGCATTCAACACCGTCAATGTCGAGCCACTCAGGTTGAGATTGCCACCTACAGTAAGCTGCGTGTAGTCGGTACCGGGTGTCGTCCAGCCACTGTTGACCGTGAACTCAATCGTTCCGCTGGATGTCAGATTGCCGGAAATCGTCATCTGGCCCGGTGTCAACGTCCCCAGATTCGTCACATTCCCCGAGACCGTTCCTGAACCGCGGAGCGTCCCACTCGCGCCGATACTCGCATTTCCACTGAGCGAACCATCGAGTTGGAGTGTGCCCGCATTGATTGACGTGAAGCCGGTGTAAGTATTGGTACCCGACAGCGTCAATGTCCCGCTGCCTGCTTTGGTCAAAGCACCCGTACCGCTGATCACGGCGGCAATCGTGGTATTCGTCGCGTCTCCAATCGTCAGCGTGGTCCCTTGTATTTGAATGACCGCGCCCGCAACCGCCGACAGCGAGTCGATCGTCACACCAGCGCCTGCCGTCATCGTGAGGGTCTGCGTTCCCGTCAAGCTGATCGATTCGTGGTACGTTCCGGCATTCACAATGACCTGGCTGTTCGCGGTTGACGACGCAAACGCAGTCGCAATGGTGTTGAACGCATTCACACCATAAATGGCAGGTTGATTGAGAGGTGTTCCCAAATCGGCGTCGGGAATCACCGTCCCGGGTGTCAGACCGGCCCACGCCGTACCGGACACGTAAACCACATTCGGTGTCGATGCCTCGACAAGCACGACATCGTTCCCATCACCCCCATTGTAGAACAGCTTGAACGAGTGCGTTCCCAACGTCACCGTGGAACCATCCGCAGGTAGCGTACTGCCGTCTGTCGTTGTCTTGTTCGTCGTACCGGCGTGACTGATCAACTTCAGAAGTTGATTGGCCGAAGGAGCAGAGACATCCAGGGTATTCGAGAAGGACAGCGTCGAACCGCTCAGATTCAAATTGCCGCCGACCGTAATCTGCGTGTAATCCGTCCCGGGCGTCGTCCAGCCGCTGTTGACCGTGAACTGAATCGTGCCGCTGGAGACCAGGTCCCCTGTGATCGTCATTGGCCCGGGCGCGAACGTGCCCAAATTCGTCACGTTTCCGGAGACCGTACCTGAGCCGCTGAGCGTCCCGCTCGCACCGACGCTCACGTTTCCACCGACGGATCCATTCAGTTGCAAAGTTCCGGCATTGATTGTCAAGAGACCGCTGTAGGGGCTGCCACCAGAGAGGGTCAGCGTTCCCGATCCGACTTTGACGAGACTTCCGCTTCCGCTGATGACGCTGGCCACCGTCGTGCTGGTGGCATCGCCAACCGTCAGAGACGTGCCCTGGATTTGGACGAATGTCCCCGTGATCGCCGACAGCGAATCGAGAGTCACCGCGGCCCCAGATGTGATCGTCAGCGTATGCGTACCCGTCAGACTGATCGCTTCGTGATACGTGCCCGCATTCACAATGATCTGCCCGCTGGACGTCGACGCGGCTAACGCCTCCGTGACCGAGCCAAACGCATTCACGCCGTAAATCGCAGGCTGATTCAGAGGTGTCCCCAAATCGCCGTCCGCAATCACGGTCCCCAGCGTCAACCCCGTCCACGCGCTGTTCGAGACAT
>NZ_JH636435.1:1068696-1118471 GCF_000255655.1 Schlesneria paludicola DSM 18645
AACTTGAACGAGTGGCTGCCCACTGTCAACGTCGCACCATCCGCCGGCAATGTGCTCCCGTTTGTCGTCGTCTTGTTCGTCGTCCCCGCGTGATTGATCAGTGTCAACAGTTGATTCACACCGGGAGCAGACGCATCCAACGTATTCAAAACCGACAGAGTCGAACCACTCAGATTCAGATTCCCACCCACCGTGAGCTGACTGTAATCCGTACCGGGTGTCGTCCAACCGCTGTTCACCGTGAACTGAATCGTACCGCTCGACGTCAGGTCACCGGTGATCGTCATCAAGCCCGGCTTCATCGTCCCCTGATTCGTCACATCACCAGAAACCGTGCCAGAACCGCTCAGCGTGCCGCTCGCACCAACGATCACGTTACCACTCACGGAACCGTCCAGCTGAAGTGTCCCGGCCGTGACTGTGGTTATGCCACCATACGTGTTCGCGCCCGTCAGGTTCAGGGTTGTGCCCGTCCCGTTGACGACAACCGAAAGTTGCTCGCTGCCATCCGAGATCACACCACTGAATGTTCCTCCACCGGCCACCGTGAGTACGACGGCGGCCCCCGCCGCGGACGAGACCGTGACGCTTCCCGAGCCGTTCAGGCTTCCGATCGTTTCACTCGATTGAAGCGAGAAAGTCCCTGACGAAGCGACCGAGACCGCTCCGGTATTGGCAATCGAACTGCCGCCCGAAACAGCGACGCTTCCTGCCGAGATCGTTGTGGTTCCGGTATAGGTATTACTGCCACTGAGCAAGAGTGTACCAGCACCGTCTTTGGTGAGGCCCGCAGTGCCAAGACTACCGCTAATCACCGCACTTATGGTCAGATCATTGGCTGCGTTTCCATCGGCCACTGTGACCGTTCGCGTGGCGCCGCCCAATGAGAGGTTGCCACTAATCAAAGCCCCGGTTGCACCGGTACCGGTCGAGACGAGCGAGAGATTCCCGAGCAACGTCAGCGTACCGGCTCCCGTCGTGACTGTGGAGCCGCTGGAAGTTCCGCTCTCAAGATTCAGCGCAGCAATCGACTCATTGAATCCTTGCAGGTTCAATTGAGCCGTTGAAGCGATCGCCACAGTCGACGTGTCGGCAATCCGATTGGCGCCGCCGAGCGAAAACTGTCCACTTCCAAAATGGATCGTCCCCGTCCCCGCACTGAGCCCTCCCGCCGCAATTGTCAAACTCGTTCCAACATCACTTACAAAAATATCCGCGTTTCCCGTCGTCGTGGCAGAGATCGAAGACGCGTTAATTCGCAGGGACTGCGTCGCCGAGCCGATTCCGCCTGAGCCAGACTGAATTGCAACATTGCGAGCAACGATATCGTTCGTCGAACTGGTCGCCATCGTGACCGAACCGGTTCCCGATGAACTGAGCGTCACATCACCGGTCGTACCACCGCCGGCCGAGATTCCGTCGGAAACAAAGATCGACCCACCTGTTGTGATCGAGACGGAACCGTTCTGTGACGTCAGGCTACCATCGAACGTCGTATTACCCGTTCCCGCCAGTTGTGTCAGGTTTCCCAAAACTGTCACGTTGTCGTGAAACACGACCTGCTGAGCAGATGAGATCTGCAAACTCGCCAGAGCCGCCCCACCTCCGACGATGCCCGTGACGGACACATCGCCGGATCCCGCATTGATGACTAACGATCTGGCTGTTCCATCGCTATTGATCGTAGAACCGAACGTGACATCTCCGTCAGTGGAAGGGCTAACGTTGTTGGTCGAAATCGTGACATTCGCCCCCAGCGTGACGGCACCTGTAAGGCTGATCGATCCAGCCGAGGCGCCACCGGCGGTGGTCAGGTTTGCGTTAAGGGAAATCGATTCCGCATCGAGCGTGATCGACGATCCGTTTGTGACGAGAAGATCCGACGTGATCAAAATGACATCGTTGCCGTTGCCACCAATGCTGTTGTACCCGTTGATCAGGGTATCGTTACCGCCGTTCCCAATGAGTGTGTCCAGCCCGCCGCCGCCGTCAAGGATGTTGTCGTTGTCATCTCCGATCAATGTATCATTGCCCAACCCCCCGGTGACATTGTCAATCCCGGAGATCGAATTCACATTGGTTGCACTTCCGGTCAACAGATTGACCGTCACTCCGGACGTGTAGGCAGCGTAACTCAACGTATTCGTGCCCGAATCGCCAATCAGATTTCCTGCCGAGATACCATTCGCCAGATTAAAATTATTGACACCGCCGCCACTGTGAATGTCGAACGTGCTGTTCGCATTCAAATTGAATTGATCATCGCCCGAACCGCCTTGCAACGTCTTGAAGCCTGAGAACGCGACATCCACGCTGCCCGAAGAATACGACTGACCGGCTGCGCCGATCGTCCAAACGCTGGTCGCGTCGAGCCCCTGAAAGGTGTTGGTCGCCCCCGATCCGCCGATGATGGTTTCGATGTCTGATGCCGTAAAGCTGATTGAGCCGCCGCCGCTCGCCGTAATCGTGTGAGTCTGCAGATTCGCCGTAATGTTGCTCGACACCCCCGACAGATCCAGTTTGTTGTGAGTACCACTGGTATTCGTCACGGTGTTGGTCGTGAATCCCGTCACAAACACGAAAGTGTCATCCCCCCCGCCGCCACTGATCGTGTTGTGCCCCGAACCGACAGTGATCAGATCAGAAAACGCCGATCCTGTGATTGTGTCGTTCCCGCCACCGCTGTTCACATGGACAGAAATACCGCCGGCATGACTGAAGCCATTCGCCAGAGAAACGCCGCTCAGATTGATCGCGTTCGATGTATTCGCCGCATCATGAACGTTAATGCTGGTGACGTTCGAGGCCAGCAAAAAAACGCCGCCACCAAGATCGATCGGTTTCGTGTTCACGAGAACCTGATGCGTTCCGCTATCGACGGTGATCGCGACGTCGTCCGTCGCATCGATATGCACGGGGTTTGTGAACGTGGTATCGATCGCGATATCCAGCACGCCCCCCGAAAACCCGGCCGAAACGGAGAGGACGCGGCGGTCCTCAAGTTTTCTGACCGATAGCGTGGCAGCGTGATCGAAAGACCGCAGCCGCCCTGAACGGACTGGGCGGGCACCGATCCATTCCCGGAACCACATCGAAAAACTCATTTTTCTCGATCCTTTCCGTGACACGTCCCATGCGACACGTCAAAGGAAACTGTCTGACCAATCATTTCGAGCTTCATGGACAACGAACTTTACTTTAGTCGTTGGGCGACATTGACATGCTGAAAAAATCCACATATCGGCGACCAAATTACGAACTTCGACAAAAACTCATCATGCTTCTTCATGAAGCACAGTCGATTCGCATCGACGTCAATGATCGCATCCAGCCAGATCTGCACTTCGAAACCAGGAAACGAAACCCGGAAACCAGATGTATAATCGATACAACCTGTCCGACCGCGTAACACATCCGAAGTAAGAACCAGATTGTTCAAAAAAGTGTAGTTTCGTCGCGTACGTGAAGTCCAGCACTTCGCCGCCGATCTCCGTGAATTCCCGCCCAAGCAGGGTTCCACTGGCAAAATCTGGCAAGCACATCCGATGGCGACGATTCCAACGGGCGAAAGCGACATCATCATCGCGTTGGGCATCATCGACCGAATACAGAACTGCCACGGAAGGTGATTCGTTTGTCGCATTCACGCGAACGCGACGGCTCATGGCGGCAAACTGCGCGGCATTTTCGACGTTTGGGAGCAGCCCGGCCCCCGAGATGTCAGCAGGTTACGACGTGACAGCAAACCAGGGTCGGTTAAGAGAGCGAATCGTGTTGATTCATCCCGCCAAAAATGCCTGTATTCTGAATACCTGTCGCGGGCTGTTTCTCGTCCTGGCTGCGGTCAATCTGTTTGGTGGCTATGCATGGTCGGAAGAGCCGCAACGTGATAATCCGATTCCGCCGTCCCCCCGCTCCATCCCAGCCACAGCAAGTTCCAAGCTGGGTTCCAATACCGACAAGCATTGGCAGGATCGCCCCCTGACGAGCCTGCACGCATCGATCAAACATCCTAAGGGTGACCTGCCAGCCAACTCCGCGGGCCCGATTCTGGCGAGTTTTGGAGTCTTCTTCGACTCGATTGACGACGACCGTCCTTGGCTTGTGGCGAACGATTTCGAATGGGATGCACCGGCGACCAGAAACTTGCCTCTCTTCTTCGAAGAACCGAATCTCGAGCGGTTGGGATACACATACCGTTGGTACTGCGATCCTTTGGGCTACGAAAGTGGTCCGTATGTGGGTGAAGTGGTGCAACCCGTCGTTTCGGCGGTGCATTTCTTCGGACGCATCCCGTTTGTCCCGTACATTTGCGGTGTCGAACCGCCTCTTGCGCCAATCTATACCCTGGGCGTTGACCGCCCGGGAAGCCCGGTTGTCAGCCGCGAACAATTGATTCCAATTAGCCTTCGCGGAGCGATTTACCAAGTGGGGGCGGTCTGCGGTCTGGTGTTTTCGATCCCATAGCCGCTGGAACCAACCGTTGATTCAAATTGGGAATGTCTGATCGAACCATCGCATCAGGCGACGAAACAACGATTGAGGCTCGACAAGGATTTTTGCGGTCCCCGCTGCTCCGTGCAGCAGAGGTGTGGAGGCTTGATCGAGCTTGACTCGAGCCTGGTACCAGATCCCAACGGGGCGCGCGGAACCCGTCAACGTCCCCCGCGCGGGAAGATTGAGCCGGATCGCCGCCTCGCGACTTAATGTGTCGAGATCAAATCCGGCCAGTTCAATGATTTCACCCCCTTGAATCTCGCCCGATAACTCATTCCAGAGAAGTCGAACGCGTTGCCCGACGCGAACCAGATTGATGTCATCCTGATTGACCATCAGCACGGCCGCTCGGCTCGAATCATCGCCGATCGAACAGAGTGGGGTCCCCGTCCTCAAATAACAACCGCGATTCCGCTCATCCAACGGTGATCCCAACGCATGTGACAATGAACCAGACTTAGCAAGCGGACGCTGATGGGTCGCAGACAGAACGGTGCCTGCCCGAGGGGCACGAACCACCAGTCGCTCGGCATCACGTTGCCGCTGAGAAAGCTGCTGCTCAAGGTCACGCACGACTTCTCGTACTGTTGGTATCGACTGAGCCACGTTTGGCTCGCTCACGCGTCGCCGCTCAAGTTGATCAAGGCGTGCCTTCTGTTGATTCAATTCGCCTTGCAGGTGGGTCAGCTCGACCTGGATCGCGGGATCATCAAGGCGTGCCAGAACTTGATCGCGTTCCACTCGCTCGCCAATCCGAACCGCGTCAATTAGAGTCCCCGAGAACGTCACATAGACACGATAAACGTCGCTGTCTTCCGCCAACGCCCCTGCACCGACTCGACTTGGCAGCGGAAGATTCAGTAATACAACGAGCGCCGCTAGCGTCGCGATACCTCGCATACAAAAACGCCCCCACTTGATTCGGGACGTGTTGGCGGGCGCTCTAAGGAACCGGATCGTGGTCATCAGTGGGGTGAGAACCATCGTGCCCAGCAAGAACACCGAAAAAGCGGTTACGAGCACCCCAAGCCCCATGGGTGCCAGCCAGCGATTTAGACCCCACAGAATGGCAACCGTCAGGATGACACGATAAAGCAGTGACGCAATTCCATAGGCGAACAACCCGGTCTGCCAGCGTGAGGACAACTCTGCTCCTTCGGATACGTCGAAACCGCAATACGTTTTGGTCAACGCGACACGCAATTTCGATATCGACTGCTGCTGCAGATTGGGAATTTCAAGCCAGTCAGAGAGCGCAAAATAGCCATCGTACCGAAGGAGTGGATTCCCATTGAGAAGAGCCGTGCTGAGACCGCAGAGCACGACGAGATTAAGACAGACCGAGTGGAACAGCCCGGGAGCACTAAACCACCACAAAAACGTGCAGACTGCTGCGATGACGGCTTCGATCCAAATTCCGGCTAGACTGACCGCAATCCGCTTCCACTTGTCTTTGATCATCCAGATGTCACTGACGTTGCAATAGAGCGTTGGCGTGAAGACAAGCAGCATGACGCCCATTTCGTGGCATTCGCCCCCGAAACGCTTGCATGTTAGCCCGTGGCCAAATTCGTGGAGCACTTTGACAGCAGCCAGGAGCGCACCGAGTGAAACAAGATTGGGAAGACTGACGAACGCCTGGGCATCGGGTAGCCGCGCAATCAGTTCGTCGAAATGGACGGCAACAAGAGTCACCGCACAACAAATAAGAATCAGGCCCAGCGCAACAACCGGTGCCGTGAACAACCATCCACACCATCGCAAGAGCGTGGTCAAGAATCGATCCGGATCAATTCCTCGAAATCGAACAGCCAGAATGTTTGAAAGCATCGCCCAGCGCTGTCGCGATCTTTTGGATTTCTGTTTGGCGACGAGCGAACGTCCGTAGCCCGGCGCATCCGCGATGACGAGATTCTGTGAAACGAGTTGTCCTAAAAATCCGTGCAGCTCGGCGACAGATAGCGTACGCGGCCGAAAGTGCGCATGAAACGAACGGCAGACATCGTCATCGGTCTGCTTGCCATCGAGGTAATTCAGAACAAAGAACGCTTCGTCGGACATCTCGAAATAGGACAGCGTCAGTGGGTCCTTAATCCCCCATGCCAATCGCCCATCGAATTCCAGCGACGCGGACTGCAGGTCCGGTCGCATTCGCCAAGGCAGGACTTTCGACGGAACTTGTGACATTCGGTGAATTCAATGTTGGGAAGACGGCTTAACACAGGGAATCAGGTTCATCAAACAAATCTTCAACCGACACGCGGAACGAAAAAGCAGGCAAACACGATCGCGACGGCTGCCGCGACGATTGCGTCGCGACCACAATATCGGGTTGCATACCACTCCTGAAGAGTCGTTGGAAACGCTGCGGCGGTCCGATTTCTCCTGTTCCACAAAGTGCCGCTTGAACCCAAAACATGTCAGCATTGACCGCTAAAATCGAGTTCAGAAATCAGTCCTACGGAGATTTCTTGTCTGTCGGTGTGGCAGTCGAATCGGTGATGACGGGTTTTGATAGCGTCGCGGGACCAATCATGAGCGTTCCGGATTCCCCCGGACGCAAACTCAGGCTGTCGTTTTCGATCTCGGCCCAAATTCTCACCTGACCATTCACCGGATCAATTTCGGGACTGACAAACACCAGCGTCCCGGTGTATTTGATTGCGGATTTGCCCGAATCACTCATGACCAGTTTGACCGGACGTCCGACCAGATTTGCGGGCAGCTTTCCCGAGGCGACGAAGGCTTCGGCGCGAAGGCGATTTAAGCGAATCAAACGCATCACAGGCATGCCGGGCTCAACCCATTCTCCATGCTGCTTTTTCCATTGAACGACCATCCCTGGGAAGGGGGCGATGATCGTACGCCGCTCTAGTGCGAGAATCGCGCGCGCCAATTCCTGCTGTTTGATTTGAAGCGACAACTTTGCCTGCAATTGATCCACTTCCGCTTGTTCGACTTCCAGGACCGACTTGTCCGCAAGCAGCTTCAAACGATCAATTTCGGACTGCGAAACGCTTTTGGGAAACTTGACGTTTGATTCTTTTGCACGTGTCAGTTCAGCATTGGCGACGGCCACAGACAATCGGGCGAAGCGGACTCGGACATCGTTGTCAGCAAAGGAACGGGCAACTTTTAACTCCGTCTCGGACCGATCACAGATCAATTTCGCATCGCGATCGTCGATCTTGGCAAGCGGTTTACCCTCTGCCACCGTTTCACCTTCCTTGACGGTCAGCAGGCTCAATAGCCCGGTCTCGCTGGCGGACACGTCGGCATGCTCGATCAAAGTCAGCAGCACCGATTCGACTCGAATTTCGTCAACGGGATCGGCACTACACATTAAGAGACCTAACAGGCATCCGGCAGTGAGCGACATAACAGAACCCCTCGTTCATTCAGGCAATTGGCCAATTAAACCTAAAACAAGATTCGCGTACGGACGGCATCGATCAAATCACGAAGCCAAACGTATCCGAGCGACTTTCGGCCACAATGGATTCGCGGGAACACCGTCGCACCGGAACGGAGTTGTTCGGCTTGTCCGGTATCGACGGCAATGACCAGCCGGACATGTCCTCGTGACGTATCGTCGTACTCAGAGCTCAACGACATTTCCTGAACATGTCCGTGATAGGTTTTGCCTGGCTCCGCCGCCAGCATGAAATCCACTGGAAGGTCAGAGCTTTGTTCTTGTCTCGCCCGCAGGAGATGGCCGACGTTCTTATCCGCCACGCGAGCCTCGACGATCCATGGCCCAGAGGTGTCACCAATCATCAGCAGCGATTGTCCACGTTCCACTGGCCGAGCGGAAAGATGCTGTTCAACGTCCCACGTAAGTACCTTTCCTGCGATTGGACTACGCAGCGTCAGTGCTTCAACTCGTTTTTCAACCAGCAGCCGCTGGCGTTCCAGCGTCCGCAGACGCTCTTTAAGCTCTTCCTCATCCGCGGTCAGTTGCCGCGACCGCCCCACAACGTCAGGTGTGGTCCCGCCAGACAATCGAGCCGCTTGAACCCCTTTCAACCGTTCGCTGACTGTTGCAATTTCACCATTGATCCGAGGTGTGTCAGACTCGAGAGCGGGATCACGAAGCACGATTAAAGGTTGCCCCTGTATTACATCCGCGCCGTGCCCGACAAGAATTTGGTCAACAATTCCGGTCGAACTGGCGAACACTTCGCGCCGCTGGGCGGGCCACAGGTCAGCAGAACCTTCGACGGTGAAATCGACTGGGATCAAGACCAACCCAGCAGTGAGACCTGCGACTAGGACCGCGATGATCAAAGTCGATACGCGAAATACGGCCCCCGGCCATCGCTTGAGACGCTGCCACTGCGCAAGCCACGGAATCTCGCTACGCTCGATCGCCGCGCGCAGCGCCGAACTGCCACGATTGACCATTAACTCAGACTGTGACCGCGATCCTGCCGAGGGACGAGTGGACTGGAACTGATCAAACACAATCATCGCCACAGGCGATGGACAATCGATCCCGTCAAAATCTACGGCGACGGGAACAAACCCCACCTCTGTTCCGCCGGAATTGCGCAAATAGCGTTGCAGACTTTCATCCGCCGCTGCATCGCTACGATTTCCACTTCCATCACTTGAGCTACGGTGCCAAATGGGCTTCCGAAAATGCGCCGCCCATCGCGCCATCGATTCCAGGTCACGCGTCGCACTCGACCGGGGCTCGATGCGTTCCACGCCACTGACCGCCGCCAGTCGGTAGGAATTGCCGTGCCGAATCAGGACACTAACACGATCCGATTCTGCGAGCAGCCGTCCATCATTGGCGATCGTAGCGCAAACCGAATTGAGATCGAGCGATTGCGACAATCGGTGCGCGAATTGGTCCCACTTCAGCCAGACCGCCCTGGATCGACGGAGTTGCTGAAGTTCCTGAAGCGCAAGAAAGTCAGCGGCAATCTCGCACAGCATCGCGAAGAACTGCACGGTCTCAGCAGGAAGTTCGCCGGGCCCCAGCGGACCAAGTTCGGTTTCCAGAACGCCGACGGATTGATTGGCGTGTCGAATGGGGACAAGCACATGCGTCGATTCTGCCGGTGGATGACCTGAAGCAGATGCCGGTGGCCCAGCCACAAAGTTCACACGCCGCGGGCGTTCCTCTTTTGATACCTCCGTCAGCAATGTTTGCCTTTTGACAATAGAAGCCTCGTCACGAGCAGTTCCTGTCGGCATTTCGCCCGCAAGCTGCCATCCAGAGTCAATGGATTGGGTCCACAGCCTTGCATTTCGAGCGCCGCCCGCCTCGATCGCGGTTCGAAGAATCTCGGCAAAAAACGCACCCGGATCTCCGTTGGTCCGAGCGAGTTCGGCCAAATGATCGATCATCCGCTCCATCTGCAATTGCGGTGGACGGGTATCTGACTTCGGAGAATGTGGCAACTCAGCACGCATGGGGCACACTATACAGGATCACCACGGCTTGAAATAAGGGCGACAGGCCAATCACCGGGTTGAATGCGACGATGCTCGCGATGCGGGACAATGCCAACAACGGCAACAGAACCGATCCCACATCCAGGTCGCCCTGTAGTCGTAAACCGCCCTGACTAGCAGGTCGGTTTGTACAGGGCCTCGAAAATCGACTTGGCCGTAAGATGGGCAACTTAGCAAAAGTTCTACGGCCTCGACCTGATGGGTTGTGTCGAAAGGGGTGCTGCTGCTGGATAATTCACTTTTGTCACCCGTAACGGTTGTCGATGTCTGATCCGTTCGCACGGACTGTCCATGCGCATTGAGATCAAGATCGTAAAGCCGACGCGGTCCAAACCGGCAATCCATGCCGCAGCGACCCGACGGCGAGCGGAATCATTTAGATCAGTATTTCGATGAGATAACTGAACGATGCGCGGAGTGACCTCAGTTTTGGGACTGATGGGGATGACGACGGTTGTCATCTGTGGGTGCCTGCGCCATGCAGTCACTCCACCGCCTGCGGCACGGAATATCGACAATGGACACTATCACAAACTCGCCAAAGAGATCGAGTACCCCGACCATGCTCCGGTCGACGACGAATCGCTCACCACGACAGTGGAACCGATGTCTCTGACGAGCCCTGATTCTTCGGGCTACTGTGACATGACACTCGAAGAGGTCATGAATCTGGCGCTGGCAAATTCGTCCGTGCTTCGAGATTTGGGGGGGACAGTACTGCGCGCCCCCGACAGCTCCAAATCGAAAAAAGATCCGTCGCTCATCGAATCCGATCCCCGGTATGGAATCGAAGCAGCGTTGGCCGCGTTTGACGCGAATTTCACGTCAAGCTTCTCGTATGAGAAGAACGATCGCGCCCTGAACAATATCTTTTTCGGCGGTGGGACGCGTCTGTTCAATCAAGAATTCGCGACGCTGCAGACTCAGGTTGCAAAGACCGCCGCAACGGGAACTCAATTTGCGTTCCGAAACTATACGCAGTACGACGCGAACAACGCGCCAGGTAATGCCTTTCCAGGTGCGTATACCACCTGGTACGACTTGGAAGCGCGACAACCATTGCTGAAGGGGGCTGGCGTCAACTTCAATCGACTGGCTGGCCCGAACGCTCAGCCCGGCTTCATCAACGGAGTACTGATTGCGAGAATCAACTCGGACATCTCGTTGGCCGATTTCGAATTGGGTGTTCGTAACTTCGCCAGCGATGTCGAGAACGCGTACTGGGACCTCTATTTCGCTTATCGTGATCTGGACGCGAAAGTCTCGGCTCGCGACGCGGCACTAGAAACCTGGCGACGAATTCACGCACTCTACGAACGGGGGCGTCGTGGTGGCGAGGCAGAAAAAGAGGCTCAGGCACGTGAGCAATACTTCCGTTTCGAAGAAGAAGCACAGAACTCTCTGCATGGCCGTCTCATCGATGGCACGCGCACGTTCAACGGTAGCACTGGTGGCACCTTTCGTGGAACGGGCGGAATTTACGTTGTTGAGCGCCGCCTAAGATTGCTTGCAGGATTGCCAATCAACGACGGCCGCTTGATCCGTCCCGCCGACGAACCAACCCACGCCAAGGTCGAATTCAACTGGGAAGCAACGCTCATCGAAGGACTGACCCGCCGCTCGGAACTTCGAAGACAGAAATGGCAGATCAAAAAACGCGAAGCGGAACTCGAAGCGAACAAGAATTTCTTGAAACCACAACTCGATCTGACAGGACGCTATCGCTTCCGTGGGTTCGGGCAGGATCTATTTCCCGGTAGTGGATCGGGGCCATTCAACAACGCCACGGACGACCTGTTGAGCGGGAAATTTCAAGAGTGGCAAGCGGGATTCGAGCTTTCGTTCCCGATCGGCTTCCGACAGGCATATTCGGCCATTCGCCATGCCGAGCTTCAACTGGCACGTGAACGCGTCGTACTGCGCGAGCAGGAACGTGCTGTCGTTTATGACTTGAGCAACGCCATCGCAGAGACCGCACGCGCATTTGCACTCGTCGAAACGAACTTAAATCGACGGATGGCCGCCGCTGAGCAAGTCGCCGCAGTTGAAACCGCCTACGAGAACGACAATGCTTCGCTTGATTCGTTACTCGACGCCCAGCGTCGCCTGTCTGACGCACAAATTGCCTATTATCGTTCGCGCGTCGAATATCAATTGTCCGTGAAGAACGTCCAGTTCGAGCGTGGAACGCTGCTCGATTACAACGAGATTTATCTGAGCGAAGGCGCCTGGCCACGCAAGGCGTATGATGACGCGGAAGTGCGCGAATCACTGAAGGGGGATGCTCGTCGCTATACCACCTTCGAAAAGCTCAATCCCTGGGTCAGTCGCCCCGCATTTCCACGAGTGATCGTTCCATCGGGCGCGATTCTGGACTCACAGACCAGTGGGGACGAAGAATCTTCCGAGCCAGCTCCACTACAGGATCAGTATGATTCGATGGATTCCGATTCGTCAGATTCCGATCCAATTGAAGCGGACCCCGGCGACGACGGCAGACTTGATCCGGACGCCTTTGGAGCGACACCCTAGCCCTCTGACGGCGTGAAGGATTTATTCGGCGGTCGTCGACCGAATCACAGACTCACGCAAGGCCACAAAGTCGTCTTTCAGCAGACTTGTGCGGCTAGATTCTCTCTGGTATGAGACCAAACACAAATTCTTGATACACAAATATTCGTGCAGACTGTTGAATGACTGGGGTGATGTTAGACTTCGCGAGGACCGCTTGAGTTGGTCTCGAGGAATTCACATCCACAACCTTCAAGAGACTGCTCACAAAGCCGACCCGTCCGACGATTGCCAGGCGAGACCGCGTTTATGACTGCAGACGACCACGCCACTTAACGTCGCCCTCTGTTCAGATTGGCAACTGTCCTGACATCACTGCAAACTGGATATTTTTATGGCGATCAATCGAGTGTCGTTCACGATTCC
This sequence comes from Schlesneria paludicola DSM 18645, assembly GCF_000255655.1. Classification (NCBI taxonomy): domain Bacteria; kingdom Pseudomonadati; phylum Planctomycetota; class Planctomycetia; order Planctomycetales; family Planctomycetaceae; genus Schlesneria; species Schlesneria paludicola. The sequence continues at coordinate 1,081,597 of NZ_JH636435.1, forward strand.
CGGCGGCGACGATTTGACACTTCGTCGGGTGACAACGATTGAGCAATTAGGCCGTCCTTTCGAATATCATGTCGAACTGCTCAGCCAGTCGAACACCCTGACCTACGAAGATTTTTTGGGGCAGTCGGCCACGATCAGCTATGAGTTGCCACGGGGTGGCACCCGTTACTTCAACGGGATCGTCGCGAGCTTCGGACAAACCTCGATTGATGGAGGTACGCACGTATTCCGGGCCATACTTCGTCCGTGGTTCTGGCTGATGTCAAGGACGTCCGACTGCCGCATTTTTCAGAACCTCTCGGTCCCCGATATCTTCGAACAAGTCTGTAGTGATTTGGGGTTCGTCGATCGCAAGAACAGCCTGACAGGAACATACGTCGCGAGAAAGTTCTGCTGCCAGTATAGGGAATCCGCCTTTCAATTCCTGAGCCGCCTGTTTGAGGAAGAGGGGATCTATTACTTTTTCAAGCATGAATCAGGCAAGCACACGTTGACATTGTGTGATGGGGCAAGTGCCCACGAGTCCTTCGCCAATTATGAAGATCTGCCATTTGCCCCGATGAAGCTTCACGAAGAGCGGGTCGATTCATGGAACCCTGCACTCGAACTTCAACCGGTCAAACACGTTTTGCGGGATTTCGACTTTCAAAACCCCACCGCGGACTTGAGCGCCATCCTAAACACGTCACGCAGTCATCAACACGCCAACCTCGAAGTATATGACTATCCCGGACGTTATTACACGACTGACATTGGCAACAATTTCGTCACAGTGAGAAACGACGAGGCTCAAGCTCAGTTTCTAAGAATTAACGCGACATGTGATACGTGTGCAATCAACCCGGGTTACTTGTTGAAGTTGACCGATCATCCCCGTGATGATCAGAACACGGACTATTTGATCGTTTCAGCGAAACACGATTTCGTGAATCCAGATGTCGTCCCCGGCGTGGAGCATCACAGCGATTTTGTCGTGATTCCGAAAACGCAAACCTTCCGTTCGCAACGCACCACGCCCAAACCGGTCATCTCGGGACTTCAAACTGCCATCGTGACAGGCAAGTCGGGAGAAGAGATCTGGACCGACGAATATGGGCGTGTGAAGGTACAGTTTCATTGGGATCGAGTGGGACAATCTGACGAGAATAGTTCATGTTGGATTCGCGTGGCGCAATCGTGGGCCGGTAAGAAATGGGGCAGCCAATTCTTGCCGCGAATCGGACAAGAAGTTGTGGTTGAATTCGTTGAAGGAGACCCCGATCGTCCATTAATTACCGGAAGTGTCTACAACGCTAATCAACCCGTTCCGTACGAGCTGCCCGCCAATGCAACCCAAAGCGGGGTGAAAACGCGTAGCTCGAAAACCGGCGATGAACAAACGTTCAATGAGCTGCGATTCGAGGATAAGAAAGAGAGCGAACTTGTCTATTTCCATGCTCAGAAGGACTTTCAACGCGTTGTCGAGAACAACGATTCGTTGACAGTCGGGCTGGAAACAAAAGACCCTGGCGATCAGACAATTCAGATTCACAATCACCGCACGGTGACCCTGGACGAAGGTAACGATACGCTTCTGGTCAAAAAGGGAAAGCGCGAGGGGACGATCAGCGAAGGGGACGACCTTCTTACGGTCTCAAAAGGCAAGCAAGAGGTCACGATTTCAGAAGGAAATCAGATCCTCACCGTGTCGCAAGGCAATCAGACCATCACGGTATCTCAGGGAGATCAATCTGTCACGATCACTGCGGGAAGTTCGACGACAGAGGCGGGTACAGCGATCGAACTGAAGGTCGGTGGGAACTCAATCAAAATCGATTCGAGTGGCATCACGATCAAGGGTACGAAGATCTCGATTGAAGGGGTCGCCAAAACGGATATTAAGGCTCCTAAAGTCTCCGTCACGGCGGATGGCGATCTGACGCTGATGGGCAGCATGACAAAAATCAATTGAGGTGTATTTTGGGTATCACGCTCAGCGTAGTAACCGGTGCGTCAGCAGGCCGTAAAGTGCGCCTGTCCACGGGGCAGACGGCACGCTTCGGCCGAACAGAATGGGCCGATTACTCATTCCCGCATGATCGTTCGATGAGTGACGTTCATTTCATCGTCGAATGCAATCACGACCATTGCCTGGTGCGTGACCTGGGAAGCGAATCAGGGACCTTCGTCGGCGACGCTCAGGTCACAGAAGTCAGGCTTCACACCAGCGATCAGATCAAGGCCGGCGCCACGGTGTTTTCCGTTGTCGTCGACGGTGAATCCATTCCAAATCGAATCGAATCGAGTACGGCAACAGTCGAGACAGTTGACTCAACTTTGACGAGCGCCGCACCAGTCCCGCCGCCAACGTTAGTTGAGATTTGCGAGTACGTGAAGTTGGACGCAACGGCGCTTGAACTCGCCAAGGGCCGCACAATCGCGCCGCTGGAATTTGTGAGTGTCCTCGCCCACGAACGCCAGTTCATGTCCGCACTGCGATTGATGGCACATCAGCTACAACGGCGTGAGGCCGTATGGTGGGGTTCGCTTTGCACACGAGAAAGCGTAGGAAGTGCCTTGTCACCGAAGGACGTCGCGGCACTTGATGCCGCCGAGCAATGGGTCAAAACCGGCGAAGAAGCGGATCGCAGGAAAGCGCATGATGCAGCAGAGTTAACCAAGTACGAGACGGCGGCTGGATGGGTCGCTGAAGCGGCATTTTGGGCGGATGGAAGTCTCTCCCCCATCGGATTCGATGATGTGATCTCTGACGAGCGGCTGACCGGACAAGCCATCACAGGTGCGCTATTAATGGCGGCGGTGCAAGTTTCGCCGCTGAAAGCACAAGCGAACTACTCGCGTTATCTGGCGATCGCTCAGGATGTGCTCAATGGGAAATTGGCGGCTCCGAAGAAGAAATAGCCAGAACGGATTCTCGTTTTTGTGCGATCGTCAGACTGAGACGATACGACATACTGGCTCGATCGTGCAGCCTGACCTGCCATGGAAGCGAGTCCCGTTCTTCGATCACGTCCATCTCTGGTATCTGACCCGGCGCCCCCTCCGTAAACAATTTACGAACCGCGTTCTCTGACGCCCCTCGTTCGACCGCGCGCTGTGAATGCCCACCGAGCCAACCTTCTACATTTGTTGCCGCAGGGGACCAGTCAAATGGTGTGGTGAGGATCAGCTTTCCACCGGGGTTCAGCAGTCCCGATGCAGAATGCAGAAACTCGGCAGGTGCGGACACGCAATCAAGGACATTTAGAGCAACGGCAATTGAAAACGATTGCCGCGAAAAGGGAAGTGCAAGCAGGTCGCAGGCCCAAAAATCGACCTGATGTGCGTGGGACGAGACATAGGCGAACTCTCGGCGATCATAAACAACACCGACACGCCGCCGCGGATAGCTCACGCGTCCGGTTCTCAAGATGCTTGACGCCAACTGCAGCATCGAAAAATTCAGGTCGACACCCAGCGCGAGCTGATCGTGGTGCTCAGCCAGTTCGAATGTGGTTCGGCCCACAGAACACCCCATGTCGATCACGGGCCCTGAAGGCAACGGCCCCGCAAGCTGAAGCGACTCGGCGAGATTTCGTACAATTGAGCCCGAAGATGTCGTTGACGGCGCGTCCGCGAGATCGTAATCACCGTAATGATCCCAGGAATAAGCGCTCAGCAATTGTCTTCGAACATCGAAAGCGGATCCCGGTCCACTGCAGTCGCCAAGCAGGCTTTCCAACTCTTCGGATAAGTCGGATCGCATCAACGCTGGAAGAACATTGTCGGACACATATGCCCGCAACGGCCCCACGATAATGGGAATCCCATCGAGAATCGGAAATTCTCGCTGACAGTCCGTACACGGACAAAGCAAGATTCCCTCAAGAATATCTTCAGCCGTTTCTCGAATCGCCTGAGAGATCACGAGCGGCTGGTCTCCGCGAGATTCCGTTCGGCAAACAGGACAAACCGGCCGCAGTGCCTGAAAGTGCTTGAGGCGCAAGTTACTCAGCCCCCAATCATGACCGTCGGGCAGCCGGGAGGGAGTATGTTCCCGGCAGGCCCCGGGATCACGGCCATGCAGGCGGAGTGCTGAGTCATGTCGCCCACACGCGCGGCCGGCAATCCACCAATCATAACAGTCCCCGAAGCAAGTTGAACCATCCCCGGACCGCCGGGGGCACATCCAGCCAGGGCACACGGCGCCGTCATATCTGTCTTGCGAGCTGCCGGTTTGCCACCGATTAGCACGTTCACCTGCCCCTTAATAATGGCCAGAGGCATGGGCGGGTGTGGAACGGGATTGATGGGATGCATCGGGGCATGGCAATGCGGACCACTCTGGATCACGAGATCGCCGAGTCTTGCTGCAGGTTTTCCCACGCCGTTCTCACCTATTTCGATCAAAAAAAAGGATTCGGCCCGAACTGGTGAATCAATGCCAGATTTCGACCGAAAATCCGTTTAGACCTGTACAATCGCGTCACTCTGGTTCGATCGCCTCGACCCGTTGAATCCCGAAGATCATGACGAATCCCTCTTCGCCAGGCAACACGTTATCGGAACAATCGTCCCCGGCGGATCAGCTCGGTCGGGGGGGCGGCTGGCTCGACGAAGCTCCCAGCAATTTTCGCATGGGAATGATTCGACGTATCCGTATCGTGACAATCACCTTAGTCACCATCGCCATCGCGGCCTTGCTGTGGTGGCAACTCTTTGAACCATTCCAGCACACCAACGCGCATCTTTTGCTGGTAACGGGCGAGCGGAGTGTGCTGGACGACGCAGATCCAGCACGATCCTCGGCAGAAAAAGATCTCCTCATTGGTGATGCGGAACGGATTTCACCTGCGGCCGATTTCGTCGCCGAAGACATGCTTGCCTTTGAGCCCCTCCAACGGCAATTTTCGCTGCAAACCAAGACGAGCGGTGCCAAGCGAGGAGATCTTCGTGAACTGCTCGATCTCCGGCGATTGAAAAGCACCCTCAACGAGATGTCCGATGACCAGTCGGATGTCCTGATGGTCTATCTGGCGACTCGCACGCGCGTCGACGATGGGGAGGCCTTTCTTGAGCTGAATATCCGTCGGGAGTTCATGAATTCAGGAGAATCGCGTCTCGACGAATTTTTGCGAATCCTTTCACGAGCAGACGCTCCTGTGAAATTGTTGATTATCGATGCTGGACGATTTGAAGCAGATCCCTCGATAGGGATGGTTCTCAATGAATTTCCGCACCTGCTCGAGCGCGCGGTCGCCAGAACAAATGATCCCCACTTGTGGGTACTCTGCTCAAATCGGTCACTGGAACGATCGCATGTTTCCCGATCGCTTGAACGTTCAGTATTTGGGTGGTTCGTCGTAAGGGGGCTGCAAGGCGCCGCCGATTTCAATCATGATCGAAATATAGACCTCGATGAATTGACTCGCTTCGTCTCCAAGCAAGTCTCGGAATTTGTCCAACAGACAACGGGTGGAACACAGACTCAAGTCCCTGCGCTTCTGTGGGGCGGGGGGACGCTGACGCCGCAAGCAAAGCTGCCGATCCTCTTGCCTGTTGACAAATCACAGAATCTCGCGGGCCCCGCTGACGATCCTGAAGAATGGGTGCAGTCGACACGGCAGCAGTCGCTCAGTGCATCCGTGCTGTCGGTCTCGAACGGCCCAATCACGTTCACACCTCGAGCCGACGCAAACAGCGTTTCCACACAGGCCAATTCCCGACTGTCGTCGATCGTACCCTCGAGCGTCCAATTGCGCGGACTCGGATCGATTAATCTCGATCGCTCCGCCGCGTTAAAATCGACGGAGCGTCCGGCAAGCGACCAGGCGGCAAAATCAAAGACTCCTGCGGATGCCGGGGTGGATGCAAACGGTACTTCCTCCGATTCCGCTGACACCGCCACCGGCGATGGAAAACAAACGGAGAAGAAATCACCGTTTGAGGCGAAAGATGCCGTTATTCTGGCCAAACTTTTCTCGGAAGTTTGGGACCTGAGAGATGATCTCGAACTCGGACGGACGGGGGGCTTCAACCCCTCGGTCTCGGCACCTGAAGAATGGCGCCAATTGATTGAACGGTTACTGCTGCAAGAGCGGCTGTTTCGCGCAGCACGAATCAGTGATCTGTTTCAGATTTCCAAGACCGTCAAGACAATCCGAGAGGGATTGAATTCACTATCGCGGAATGAAGTGCTCGCGTTTCGACCAGGCCAGGATTTCCGAACAGCCGAATTGATCCGACAGATTCGAGACCGGATGAACGAACATCCGGTCAATGTGATCCGGCCATTTTCGTTCGGAATGGCGGAGCTCATTGCTCGACAGAACGGACAGCCAATCAATGCCGAAATTCAAACGACGATTGCGGAATGGGATCAACTGATCGAGCAGGGCACCGAGTCCGCATTTCAAGAATGGATCTTGAAGCAAACACCAGCCACCGCGGACATGGTTGAAATGCGACTCGCACGGCTCTTGGCATCAGAAACGGCTGTCAGCTGGACCACGAAGCAGTTCGCGTTGAGGGTCTGTCGTGTCGCCGAAAAAACGGCAACGTTCACTCTCGACTGCGACCTTTGGGTTGGTGCAGAATTTGATGACGCCGAACGACTGCGAAACGTTGGCGAGCGAACGTTACTGGATGGACTCGGCCGCGATCGTGAAAACGAAGGCCTCAAATGGTTACGTCAAGCCTTGGCAAAATATGAGCGGACGGCCGAAAATCTGGCAGAGATTCAATTCGCCAGTCAGATTTGCGATCAACTAACACTTCGCTTGCCACAGTATGTACGGTGGCACAATGAATCGTGTCGGTCGACCGGCTGCACGCCTCAAAGTGTGGATATTTCTCGGCTGGCTGAAGACCTGGCGCAACTGAATCTACGACTCGATTCACCAGTGCCCAGCCAATTGAACGAGATCCAGAATCTGTCGATGCGGCTGAATGCATCGCAAGCAAAAATCGAAGAACAGCTTAATTCCTCGCGCATTGGAGGGGCTACGCAAAGTGCGTTCCTTCCTGGCGATCAATTGCCCATCGAAGCCGTCCTCAACACGACTTTGCCGACCAGCCCGGCACGCTTGCGTCTATTACAAAAACTGATCGAAATCGATCGCCGGAATGTCTCACGGGTCGATCTGCCACGAGTATTCCAACCGATCGCATCAGACGATTCGTACGTACCGGTCGACTGGGAATGGCCCGCGCGTAGCCTCGAACTTGACTTGCTCACTCCGCAGTTAGGGGCCCTGAACATTCCCAGCCTGCAATCGGAATTCGCAAAACTCAAGAACCAGCTAACGGACCTTGAAGAAGCGGCGGTGAAGCCGGATGACACCCTGACCCCACGTCAGCGCAGCGACATGTTGTGGGGAAAGTACCAATCGCTGAGTGGTGGCCTCAAGAGGTTCTACCTGAACTGGGCAGGACAAGTGCTGTCGATCACGAAAGGCGTGAACGTTTCGGGCGACACGAAAGTCAGTCTCAAACATCGCCAGGCAATCCGTGTCGCTCGCCGCGGTCTGCAATTGCTTCCTCCCCTATCGATCGCGTCGGGAGAGATCCAAAGCCCAACGAGATTGATGGAACAAGCGGACGCTTACCGGCTGTTGAACTGGCAGGCGTCGCGGTTCGAACGGGTTCGTTCAGGAGCCCCACGGCAAGAAGAAGCGGCGCTCACTGAACTGATTCAATCATGCCGCTCGCAAGCCGCGCAATGGCAACAGCAGCCCTCTGTAACAATTGGGGGAATTTCCCAGCTTGAATGGCATGGTACCGAGTCGATTTCGTTCGAATCGATCTCAGAACGCACGATTGAATTTCAATTGAACTGGTCCGGCGCCCCGAAGACTCCTGCTTGGGTTACAGTGCACTATGATCCAGAGATGATCGACGTCAAGATCGACTCCGATTCCCTGGTTCAACTCTATGGTAAAACGTCGTTCCTCGAGCCGCAGATCTTGCCCGATCGACCTGCGACGTTCGCACTGTCTTCAGACCACCCGTTAAGCGTCAGGCTTACGGTTCGCAGCCGCGCGAATACCATGGGAAACACGCATTTGATCGTGTATGCCGCAACGAGCATTGGCACGGCCCGAAAGGACGTTTCGATTCTTCTACCGGCGCGACCAACCCTTGACCTTGCCATTGATGGGGTTTCCGGAAGCTGGACTGATGCGGACGGGAGGTTACGCCTGCACCCGTTCGCCAATCGATCGACGGGATATACGATCAGTCTGATCAACCGCAATTCGCAGCCACGTGAACTGTCCGTAAAATGGTTGGGACTGCGTCAACCAAGCCGCGTCGAAATCCCCCGCTTTGAAGTGTCAGCCACAGACGCGGGCAATTTGCTTGATCGCCTGGGTCCCACGGAACCACTCGTGACGGTCCCTGATTTCGGACTGCCTCCCGACGATAAGCCCGTAAAGATCCCCTTTCCAAAACCGAACGTCGAACCGCCCAGCGCGCCGGGTGCACCAACGCCATCTCTCGTTCCACACGGAATGCTCCTCGTCGTCACCGATCGTAAATCAGAACGATCGCTGATCAGACTCGTTCAGGTCGCCCCCCAGCGACCGCGAAGGTTCGTTCATCCTCAAGTACGATACAACGCCGACCGCGAAAGAATTGAAGTCACGGTTGTTCCCGTTGATCGATCACTGATCCCTCCGGAAGGCATCAGAATTCATGCCGAGACCGTGGAGCCGATTGCGGACGACGCCGCCCGCGAGCTCGATGCGGACTTGGCGGGGCCTGGATTCGAAGCAAAAATGTTTGTCGAAGTCGCGAGCCGGCTGGAGAAGGCGATCACGCTACGGCTGAACGTCGACGACTATCCACGCGCCTTCACGTTTCGCGTCCCCTGTCAGGGAAATACGGGCTATCTACCGGAAGTCCTGGATGCGATGTCAACTTCGATCACATTCCCCAAACCTCAAAGTTCCTATCAGAGTCCGCTCGAAGAACTGTCAGTCGAGCTTCAAATGGACGTTCCCGAAGGCTCATTTCAGGTTCCGGGTGATTTGCTGGAAGTTGGCATCGACCGCAATAACGATCGCGATTTCCGTGATGAACCTGTCCTGATATTGAAGACGGATCGGCAGATTCAGGTAACACAACTTCAATTCAGTCCCGAAGGTCAGTTGAACCTTCTTGCCAACGTCGGCGACTTCAAAGTCCGAGTTCCTGCCAATGGAGTGCGGAGTGCGAACGTCCAGTTGCTTGCTCGGCTCACCATTTCCGACCGCACAGTCTGGAGCCGTCCCGTTCCAGTGACGATTGACGCAGCACTCCCTCGAATTCGACAAGTTACGGTCAGCCCACCGGGCCCCATCGTCATCGGTACTCCGATTCAATTGGCGGTCAATGCAAGCGACAACGATCTGAGCGGGATCGCTCGAGTCGAAATGGCATTTGACACCGAGCGAACGGGACAAATCCCAATCAAAGCGAAGTTGATCAGTGCGGAACTGGCAGCCGACGACAAGTGGCATGCGATCATTCCCACGAAAGACCTTACGCCGGGTCTGCATACTCTCTTGGTTCGCGCCGTTGATCGAGTCGACAACGTTGGCGAAGTCACCAAGGTCAAGCTGACCGCAATCAGTGCCGAAGAGGCAGCAAAACTGAGTGCCGCACCGGTATCGATCAGTGGAGTCGTGATTTTTGCGGAGATGCCTGCCGCTGGAATCCTGGTTTCGGCCGAAAATGCGGACGGCCCTAAAGAGAATGCTCCCAAAATTGATCCATCAGAAACGGACGACAATGGCCAATTTCGACTCAAGGGATTGGTCCCGGGTAAGTGGAAGATCCGGGCCAAAGGCGTTGTGCGGAACAAAACGCGTACCACAGAGCAAGACCTAGTTATCAAGCCATCCGAAACACCGCAACCGTTAAAGTTTACGCTTAAGTAGTCTTTCAACGTTGCAGAATTTTACGGCTGTGCAACTCACGCGTTTGGAACGGTTAGTCCGATAAAACGAAGCCGGATGGCAGCGATGCAGGGGGACAGACCGTCCAATTGCCAAGGCTTTCCGTTCACGGATGATGAATCGGCGTCATGCACGTATCTCATTACCGCAGTATTATTGCATTCCTTCTGTCGTGCTCCATTTTCGGTTGCGCGGCACTGCCGCCAGCTGCTGCGCCTGCAGTACCTGCACCTCCCACATCCGCCGCGGGTGCAGGGGGTACCACCATCGTGGCGATCGCGCCCCCCGCTGGGCCAAAGTGCACGATCTGGGACTTCCTGGGCGTGAAGATGTTGTGCAACGATTTGATTATGGTTGCCGACTGCGGACTGAATCTCCTCGGAAATGCATTCCCCGGCCTGGCATCGGGGTTACCAATGAGTAACCTCTCGAATCCAGCGAATCTCACGTCTTCGAACCCCGCGGTCGCCGCGGCGGCCGCCGCCAAAGCGGACGAAAATGCTGCCCCTCAAAAAGTCGCCGCAATTCGTTATCTCGGAACGCTGGGGTGCGGAGGGTGTTATCCAGACATCGAAAAAGCCTTGCTCGCTGGACTGGATGACTGTACCGAGGCCGTGCGTTTCGAAGCGGCATCGGCACTCGCCGAAACGTCACGAAACCAATGCCGTTACTGCACGAAGAATAATTGCTGCAGCGTCAACGTCCGTAAGAAGCTCATCAAAATTGCGACGGAAACGAACGACAAGGGATGCTTTGTCGAACCTTCTGCTCGTGTACGCCGCATGGCGCGCGTGGCCCTTTGCAACTGCGAGTGCGACCCACTTGATGCGGTACCACAACCGACACCGGAAGAAGGTCCGTCACCCGATGGTGCCGTGCCCCCTGCGCCCGACGCCAGCCTCGGAATCAAGGTTCATGAGGGACGTCCCGCCGAGAAACAAATTGAAACGGCAACGTTCGTCGGAAAGCGTGCAAATACAAAGTCGGGTTCGGCATCTTCGACAAGCGCGGAAGGTCCTGCGACGGCAGGAGTCACGGATCGACCTGGCCACACGGTGGTCAAACAATATGATCGATCCTTCAAACAGCCCGACATTATCGTTAAGACATCAGATGTAAGCACCAAGGCCGCTCGCTCGGGGGTGACGGTCGCAGAGTCGAAACTCGGTAACACATCCGTCCGCGAACCAGTAGGACCACGAATTCGGTGGGAACGATCGGCCGTATCGGTCTATCGTTTTGAGACAAAGAGCGAGGCCGTGTCCGCGATGGATTTCATTCGAAGGAAAGCCCTGGGAGAAGATCCGCAGTTGCCTGCCAATGTGAGCCTGAAGCACGTGACGACGCGAGAAGTCGGCTGGACAAGACCACAAGACTTCCGTTCACCCGAACTTGCTCAGATTTTGTTTGAGCTGCCCGTGGGACAAGTCAGCCCTGTGATCGAGGTCGGCGAAACCTTGATGGTCTGCCGAGTGCTGGAACGCGAACCGCACGTCGCCGCGGCGAGCGCCCCTGCTTCAGAGGAAGCGTACGAAACGGGCGACGAAGAGCAAGAAGAGTGATGTTATGGGATACACCGGTCACTCCCTCGCCACGAATCTCGGGTCGATTAGGCTTGAAAGCACTGGCACTCATTTGATTCATTCACGGCCACAAGCAGCATAAAAGTGATATTTCATGGCGGACGGCAAACCTACTGCAGAAGGCAGCCCCAAAGACTGGCGCGGTGTCTCCACGTCTGCAGCAGCTCCCGTTCCAGAATATCGCTGGAAGAGTGATGCACGCGAAACAGTTCCGCTCCACACGCGACGCGCGAACGTCAAACGTCGCTTACGTCTTCTCGCACTGGGCTCACTGATTGCCGCAATTTCCACCGCGTTTCTAGTGGAGCTCCTCTTCTCGCCACCGCGAACGCCGATGATCGTCATCGCTCCGTCAGAATACGAGTGGCCGTTTCAGCCGTTGTCTTGGATTCAGGAAGATCTTGAGGGGTTTCGCAGCCTGGATCGCGAGACGCTGGATATCCACGCGATTGACGTCGGGTGGAAGACAAAAGACCAGGGGTTGCGGCAACTGGATCTCAAGCTACAAAACATTGTCCGTCAATCGCATCGACCACATGCGATCGTACTGTACCTGCGAATGCATTCGGCCGTCGATGGCGTCGGCACCGCGTGCCTTGTCCCCCCTGGCGCATCACCATTCAATAGCGACTCTTGGTTGCCAGTCAAGGACATCCTCGAGCGGTTTAAACAACAGAATGTGCCCGATTCGATCCCCAAGCTTGTCATCCTCGACTGCCAGAACGTCCTTGTCAGTTGGAAGCAGGGAATTGTCTTCAATACGTTCGCCGCACGTCTGCCTGAAACGGTTTCGGATGCGGCGATTCCCAATCTGACCGTTTTGAGCGCGGCCGGGCCCACTCAAACAGCGGCCACGTCAGTCGAATTGCGACACGGAGTCTTCGCCCATTTTCTGCGCCTGGGATTGGCAGGCGCCGCGGATGCCGAATCCGGCAACGGTGATCGACTTGTTTCTGTCCGTGAGCTTCATCGTTACCTCGCTCGGAACGTCAACGAGTGGAGTCTGCGAACTCGCGGATCGGCCCAGCAACCGCAGCTCATTCCATTCGAACCCGTCGACTTCGACGTGACGACAGTCTTCAATGCCCGCGCCACCAAACGGGTCGATCCGACCTCTCGACTTGCCTCGAACACGGCCTCGATCGTATCCGCGAATGAACTCAATCAACTTTGGAAAAAGCTCGACGAATCACAATCGCTTGATCCCATTCGATTTCATCCTATCGAATACACCGAATTGGAGGATCGCCTCTGCTGGCTCGAGCGTGCATCGGACAGCGGAGCGGCATACGCCCGATCTGCACGGCGCCTATTTCATGAACTGCAACAAAAGCTCGAGGCCACCGAGCCATCGAATGCCGACGATCGATCACCGCGAGCATTCCCAAATCGATGGGCAAAGCTGAATCATGAGCCGATTCTGAGTGCCCCTGCCGCACGAATGAGCAGCTTGGCATTGAACGACTTTTTCGGTGCGACAGATCCTACGTCGGCAGAGAACTATCGATCCATCATTGGCGAATTCAAGAAGTCGCCCTCCGAGGCCACTCTGAACATGGTCGTTCAGTCAATCTCAGGAAACATCGAATACGCACAACTCGAGATCACCTGTTTGCTGCGACTCTGGCAGCGATACGGAGTGGCACGTCTCTGGCCGAATAGTCCGCTGTTGTCCACAGCAATCGAATTGCACGAACTGTCCGAGTCCGCGTCTGTTCCCTCGGACGAGCGGGCATTGGAATGGATTCGTCCCTTCATTGATGCCGCGGATGGGCATCGACGTCGAATCGACGATCGTTCTTTTCTCGGAGGCGATCCGCCTGAAGCGGAAATCACTGAAGCGCGTCGGCTTTACCATCAAGCGTCACAGATTGCCGTTGAGGTCTCACGAGCCTACGCGACGCGTGATCGCCTGGACCATTCCTTGCCCTTCTTCGCGGAATACCTCGCTCGCCCACCTCTCGACGGGCACGTGTCGTCGATGCCATTGGCCGCTGCCAAGAGTCTGCTGTTCGATTTATTGCATAAGCTGGAGTTGCTTGAAGACGCCTTATCAAACCCAGTCGCGACAGCGGGAGGGGATTCGGTCCAACTTCCATTCCAACGACTTCTCAGCGATATCGACACGCAGTTCAAACAACTCACAGACCATCTGGCGGGCGAATACGATCGGTTGCTGCAAACCAACGAGCTGAAGCCAGAGATCTGGAACGGCATTGATGGACTTCTATCGATGCCGCTGCTGCCTTCGCGAAATGAACGACTGGAACTTGCACCTGCACAGCAGCGCGGTCTATTGCGGGAAAAGCGGGCGCAGTTGGGACGCAAACTTGTCGATCGACCTCAAGAGCCGGGACCGGTGACCGGTGGCGAGGCACGTTCGAAAGATCAGGCGGCCTCGCAACAAGGTGAGCCGAAGAGAACCGCAAATCACTCGCACGAATTCCTGCGGATGGGCGAATATCTGGACGAACTTTTGATTAAAGTTCCCGAAAACCTGGCACTCGCCATGGTACGACGGGAAAAAACGCGCGTCGCCCCGGTCGATTCGGCGGCCAACTCAGATCCAGCGATTTCAAGGCATGACGTTGAAACGATTGCAGAAACACAAGGTCGACGGTTTCGCCAATTCATGCTGTCAGTGTCGGAAATCACTCAATCCGACACTGAACGTCAAATGGCGGCGATGGATCGAAGTGTCTTGCAAAACTCCCTGGGCGAACGAGTTCTTCGCGCGTCTGCTTCGGTGATGCCGACACGTGTCAAAGTCGATCCCATTTCGGCTCGCCGCAGTGAAGACCTTCGGCGACTCTTGCTGTGGCAAAGCCGCCGGGTTCTGGATGATTTTTGGGGAAGTCAGTCTCCCGAAGAGCCGCCATTTTTCGACGTCGCCGCAAGCACCTTGCTGAGGACAGCGGGGCTCACCGGAAAACCGACAGTCCGCTCGTTGTCCGAAGCCAAAGATCTGGACATCCGACTAAAGCGATACCGAACCGCCGCCGCAGGTGGACTGACGACCGTATCAGACAACCTGTTTATCGCGGACGGTGCGGACCCCATCGTTGCCAAAATCGCGGTTTACCAGAAGATCCGTGATGATTTGCTCTTTCCAGAGGGGAAGGGGGCCGTGTGTGTCCGAAACTCGGCTGGCGAACCGCTAGGGCTAATTCACGAGTTGGAGATTCCCTGGGCAATCTCTGGTAGCCCCAATGCGACGGCCACTCAGTTCGACATCGAATTGCCAGGAGTCGATCCGCACGAGAGGTCCATTGATTTGAAGGCAGTCACTTCGTTTCGTGGCCATGACTTTTCTGGTGATCTGAGCGTCAATTCGATCTCAGGAGTTATCGTCGACTACACTCCGAATGCTCGGCGAGAATCACGTATTGCAATCCGAGGACTCAAACTTCGAAAGTTGTCGGTCGTCTTCGTGCTGGACTGCTCAAATAGCATGGGGCAGGAATTGCCACTGGAAACGGATCGGGTGCGAGGATCACGGTTGCGAATCGCCAAACTGGCCCTCGACAGCATGCTCGAAAAACTTGCTGAAGACGATCGCCATCGTGTGGGTGTGATCTGTTTTGGACACCGTATCGGTTGGGATTTGACACAGGCCGGCCAGCTCCTGCGACAAACCGGCTATGGCGTTCCCATCCCGGATCAAGTCCGGCCGTACGATGACGTGGAAACGATCCTTCCACTCGGTCGCTTCAATCCCAGCTTTGCCTCGATGGTCAATGAACGACTTATTTCGGTAAAGCCATGGGGTGAAAGTCCTTTCTATCTTGCGCTCATCCAGGCGCTGAAGCTGTTTGAAAACGACGAT
The DNA here is from genome assembly GCF_000255655.1 of Schlesneria paludicola DSM 18645. Lineage (NCBI taxonomy): Bacteria > Pseudomonadati > Planctomycetota > Planctomycetia > Planctomycetales > Planctomycetaceae > Schlesneria > Schlesneria paludicola. Next base: position 1,096,923 of record NZ_JH636435.1, read on the forward strand.
GACGACGATTCGGATAAGTGTGTCGTCGCAATCACGGATGGAATGAACTATCAGTTCAATCCTCCCGCAGGGGCTCGCAAGTCTGTCTTCGATGTGCTTGCCGCGTGGCGCGATCATCGCGTGCCAATCCATATCGTTGGCCTGGGAATTGCGGCCGATCAGGCAGCCACTGTCCAGCGCGAATTTGGTGAACTCACGCGGCAGACAGGTGGAAGCTACTCGACGGCACAAGAAGCACGAACGCTGGTGGAATCGCTCGCGGCATTTCAGCGAATCAGCCAATTCCGTGTCCGCGGAACATTGGGACCCGATGATGTTGCAGAAGTCGGACAGCCGATCACAGTACAAACGGACCCTCAACACTTGAGTGACTTCGAAGTCACTCTGGGGCAAGCCGCGGAAATCGTATCACTTCAGGGAGGCGAATCTCTGGAACTGCTACCCACACGCGACAGTCGACGACTGGAGGTGCCGCCATACGAAATCGGACAACCGCAGTTCGAGGCACTCGTAAAGGATGACCAACAAAATAATGCGACGGATCTGGTCACAGGCTTCCATCGTCCATTTCGACGTGGGCAACAGGTGACATTTGACATCTCGATTCAACACCTGCAGCGGCATTTTGTACGTCGTCCAACAGAGGCCTGGATTGAAATCACTCCGATCGTGCGATCCGGACAGTTCTCGCCACCAACGTACGTGCTCTACGATACGAACTATCTGCCAAACACGTCGGTTCCGGTGCTGCGATGGACGGTCAATGACTGGCCGGCCGAGGCATCTCAGGCCAAACTTCGCGTCTGGTTCAAATTCGAAGAGTCCAAACCAATTTCAACGATGACACTCGGCGAGGCACTCGACCCCGTTCGAAATCCTGATATGCCATTGGACGGTGTCGCAGGTGTCAATACCCGCGTCCGAGTCCGACGAAATGGACCACTGCAGGTCTCGATTGTCGAAAGGCACTCGAAAGAATCCACCGGCGTCGGCACCCTAAAAATCGGTCTCAAGTCGTCCGCCATTCCCGACCGTGTACGACATCGATTCGACGCCGTCAATCGGATTGCAACGCATTTGTTCGAGTTCACACAACAGGACGAAAGTGTACTTGCCGATGGTTCGGTCGTGTTTACGAAGCGAAGCTCAGCTCAGTCGGGATCACTTCGGACCAATGACGCGGTCATCGTCGATGTTACCGAGTCGAAGGATGTTCATGATTGAAAGGCAGATTTTTGCCATGCGATATTCGAACGTCACGTCTGTTTGACATACACGTGACTTTGTGGTCTGCTCAGAAAGATTCCTCCATTTGCAGTCGTAAATGAGACAATGATTAAGATCCGGTTTTCTCGGGTCACGATGAAGCGTCTTACAGACATTCAGATTGGACAAGCGCCGTCCAGCGGCACGCGTCAGGGTTCGGACGGTGTGGCGAATCAGATCAGACAGTCGATTCCAGGGGACCGACGGCTTCACCAAGTGTCGTTCGAGACCAGTCGGTTCCTGCCGGTAAAGGATTAAGTTACGTGCAACATCTTCCGGTCAATTGGTATGAAGGATTGTTCCTTCTCCCGCAACATTTTCAGGCTGCGGATCGGTACTGGACGGAACACGCACATACCTCGGAACAGCTCGATCATCCTTACTACTACGGATTGCAATCGATCGACTTCAGCCGTGAGGCGCTGGCCAACAGCCAATTTGAAGTCCGTTCCCTGCGTGCGAGAATGCGTGACGGAACAATCATCAATATCGATCCGGGTCAGGAACCTGACCGGGTCGACTGCCAGAATGACTTGAACGATCTTCATCAGGCAACGACAAATCTGGCAGAAGCGTTTGAAGGCGAATCGACGATTCGCGTCTATCTGGCCGTCCCCAAGCTGAAACTGGGACGGGCGAATGTCAGCACGAGCGCGTCGTCGTCAGAAGTGCGTTACTCCGAAACAACCCTGATGCTGCAGGACGAAGTCAGCGGAGGGAACGACCTGGAAGTACAGTTTCGCAGCATGAACGTGCGAATCCTGCTGTCGACACAAGATTTGTCGGGCTATGAAGTCCTGCCGATCGCTCAAATCAAACGCGCCGGCGAGGGCGAGGCGGTTCCTCAACTGGATGTCGAATACTTTCCTCCATTGCTGTCGATCTCGGCATGGCCGGGACTTGGAAGGGATATTGTTCGCGCAGTTTATGACGTGATCGGTCAAAAGATTGATACGCTCAGTCGACAGCTCGTCAATCGAGGAATCGGACTCGACAGCCGTCATCCCGGCGATCTTGATCGAATTTTTATGCTGTCGGTACTCAATGCCGCGCACGCGAGACTGTCGGTCCTCGCCTTTGCAAATGGCGTCCATCCGCTAACGGCCTATCTCGAACTGTGCGGAATCGTCGGCCAATTGGGAATCTTTTCGCCTGAACGTCAAGCAAAAGATGTGCCGAAATACAATCATGACGATCTGGCCCGAATCTTTGCCGCCGTTCGCCGTGAGATCGAAGTTAGCATTAATGCCGTTCGCGAATACGAATTCCAGCAGCGTTATTTCGTCGGTGTTGGAATGGGGATGCAGGTCTCGTTGGAACCCCGCTGGTTCAACTCCGACTGGCAGTGGTTCATCGGCGTCAACAAAGGTGACTTGACGCACCAGGAATGTCGCGAATTACTCTCGGCGGGACAGCTCGACTGGAAGCTCGGAAGTGCTCGACAAGTCGAAGTTCTGTTCAATCGCCGGGCGGAAGGTTTAATCCTTTCTCCCGTCGATCGCCCCATTCGCGCGCTGCCATCCAGCCAGGAGTGGATGTTCTATGAAGTGCCGCGAAAGGACAATCCCGCGTTTCGGGACGTTGAGGAAACGCAGACCTTGGCCATGCGTTTGAAGGATTCCCTCATCGAAAATCTCGGTCAACTTCAAGGCGAACGTCATTTGACCGTTACGGTCCGAGGACGACGTACGCCGCTGGAATTTGCCCTTTTCGCTGTGCCGATCCAATCATGACACCGAACTTCGCCAAAGCCGTCGATCCAATCTTTGTGCACGTGTTGAAATTGCTCGACAAACTGCACGAGCAGGATCGCGTCGTTTCGCCCGAGAACGAACGGTTCTCGATGATCAATTTGATTGACCGCGCGTCCGCCACGTTGGGGTCTGGGGACGAATGGAATCTGGCCAAGTATGCGCTGGTCTCATGGATCGACGAGATGCTGGTGGACACGCCGTGGAACGGGCGCGATTGGTGGAGCAACAACGTTCTGGAAGTGGAATTGTTCGGAACGCGTCTATGCCACAATCAGTTCTACATTCGCGCACAAGAAGCATCGACATCGTCGCAGCGTGACGCACTCGAAGTGTTCTACAACTGCGTTGTGCTGGGATTTCGCGGGATCTATGGTGATCCCGAGATGGCGGCGGCGTGGGCACCACACCATAACCTGCCTCCCGATCTGGAAACTTGGGCCAGTCGGATGGTCATGGCGATCCGGTTAGGACAAGGGCGCCCTAAACTCTCTGATCGCCGCGCAGAAATTGTGGGTGCCCCGCCACTACGAACGCGAACAACGTTGATGTGGTCTTGGGTCATCGCCTTGATTCTGATCATTTGTAATGTGGTCGCCTACGTCATGCTTTAGAACTCATGGAGGAACCCGCGCCAGAGCGTTGTCCATGCCATGCAGAGAGTTGGCTGAGCCACCTCTCGCTGTTTCCATCGACGAATAGTCGCTCTCTAAGACACCACTCGAGAGCATCAGGGATCGTTCAATATGAGTTCGCCTGCCGCGCCAGAGAAAAAGAAGGGGCTCTTTGCCCGCCTGCGCGACATTCCATCACGAATGTCGCTGCCGGCCCGCGGGGCGACCGCCATGGCCATCTTTCTGGTACTGCTTGTGACGTTCGTCTGGGTCGCGTTTCTGCTTGATCCCAACAACATCCCCTGGCGGCACGCAATGACGTATCGCCGACTGCTTATCGTCATTGGATCCGTCCTTCTGCTTCCCTGGCTCATCTACGAAGGGTTGCGGCTGTGGCTCGAAGGCGATCGCTCGCGATTTCCGGACATTGACTTTGCCTGGAATGCCGGCGTTCGAGAACTGGAAGAACACGGACTGTCGCTCGATTCAATACCGCTTTTCATCGTGGCGGGCTCGAATAGTGACGAGCAGGAAAAGGCGCTCATGCAGGCCACGGGGATCAATCTCCGTGTGCGGGGAGTTCCAGAAGGTCCGGCTCCCTTGCACTGGTACGCGCATCCAGGGGGAATTTTTCTTTGCCTGAGTGAAACAAGCCAGTTAAGTGCGCTTTCTGTCCTACTGAACAAACGCGAATCGCAGGCGATGGCCGCGGCAACCGGACAAGTGCCACAGCCAAAATCCGCTGCTGCCGACGACAACGAGATCGAAATGACCTCCAGAAGTTCGGCCGAAGTGGCACTTCGTTTGAACTATGTTTGCGGATTGATCAAGCGTGCCCGCCAGCCGCTTTGCCCCTGCAATGGAATCCTCGTCCTGCTGCCATTCAGCGCCTTTAAGATTCAGGGCGAATTCTCTGAGAAATTCGAACGATTGGTGAAATCAGACCTGACCGCAATGCAGGAAACGCTGCAAGTTCGCTGCCCGGTGATGTCATTGATCGTCGGAATGGAACATGAGTCCGGCTTCCGCGAACTTGTTCGGAGGATTGGCATCGAACGCGCCCATGTTCAGCGCTTTGGAATGGGTTTCGACGTTCGCTCGCCGTCGTCTTCTGACGAATTGTCATCGCTCGCCGCACACATCAGCGGGCGTTTTGAAGACTGGGTCTATACGCTATTTCGAGAACCGGGCACCCTCAGTCGACCGGGAAATCGCCACCTATTCTCACTGCTTTGCCAAGTTCGTTCATTCCTCCAGATCCGCCTGGCGAGCCTTCTCGCCAAGGGCTTCGGATATGACACAACAGGCAATGTGCCACACGTTTCGGTACTGTTTTGCGGTTGCTACTTCGCCGCCGTCGGAGACACAAAGGATCGACAGGCGTTTGTGAAAGGCGCGGTCGAAAAGCTGCTCGATGAGCACGAAAACGTCGAATGGACGCAACAAACGCTGGTCGAAGATCGACGGTACGCCTGGATGGCGAATATTACGATTGCCTTGAACGCCGTCCTCGTGATTTCCCTATTGGGAATGATTCTTCGTCGGTATCTGGCTTGATGATCGAGTCGGTTGCGAATCGACGACAGAAAATGTACATCAGTCTACATTTCAAGTCGCCTGATCGGATGCTCTGGGTACCAAGCAGAATCGTGATCGATTTTGCATAGTCGTACCAATTTTTCGAAAATGCTGACCGCCCCGATGGGAATATCGACCTAGGTTTAATTCGCAAAACGTCGTCGAAGGTACGCGCAGAAACGTGTGGGGATTGCGTGCGATCGCCGATAGAGTTCTGCGCGAGAGGAGGGACGTTTGTGAATATCTTCGCCCCTTCGCTTGAACTTTTGACGACAGAATCGTACGACATTGCGTCAGTTGCGGACGAGAGGGATCGCGTTCCACATCAATTCGACGCGATCAGTAAGCGTTTCTGTTTTAGGTCTGGATTCAGTTTGATTCCGGGCAGTCTGCCTTTTGAATGCGCGCTTAATGATTGACGTCTCCAAGTACCTTGCTCCAATTTCCCCGGATTCGCCAAGTGGCGAAAATCTGGAATATGATCCCATATTTGGGGAAATGGAACGGGCGTCTGTCGGAAAACCCGAGCAGCAATTCGGTGCAACAGTCATTCCCGCTGAAGAACCCAATTGGAAGGAAGTGGGCAAATATGCACGCGACCTTTTAGGGCGGACCAAGGATTTGCGAGTGGCCGTTCACCTCGCAAGGGTTGAGCTTGCTCAATTTGGCTGGCGGGGTTTCGCGTCCGTGCTCGAGCTGATTCGTGGTTATGTTCAGCAGGATTGGGAGACAGTCCATCCGCAACTGGACCCCGATGATGACAACGATCCTGCATTGCGGGTCAATACGCTCGAATCCTTGTGCGACGCGGATGCGACGCTGCGACCATTGAAGACTTATCCTCTGGTAAGTTCTCGCGCAGTCGGACGTTTTAGTTTGCGGGACATCGCAATCGCGAATGGAGAATTGAAAGCCCCGGCAGGAATCGAGCCGCCGGATTGGCCGAAAATCAACGCGGCGTTTCTGGATGCCCCGATTGACGAATTGTCCGCCGACTTGTCGGCAATCAAATCCTCGATCGATTCTTTGACCGAAATCCAAAAGCTGTTTGCGGAAAAGGTTGGCGCCAGCTCAGGCGTCAATTTCGAACCACTCAAGTCGGTTATGAAAGATGCCGACAAAGTCCTCTCCGAACAACTGAAGAAACGCGGCGTATCGCTTGAGGCTCCAGCAGCGGCAGCCGAAGCAACCGCGGAAGGTGGGGTTGAAGGCGTGGTCGTGGCAAATGCTCCTCAACGTCTCGCCGGCGAGATTACTTCGCGGGATGACGTCGTCATGGCCATCGAGAAGATTTGCGACTATTACGCAAAATGTGAACCGTCCAGTCCGCTGCCGCTGTTGCTCGACCGCTGCAAACGACTTGTTTCGGCGAGCTTCCTGGAAATCATCAACGAGGTCATTCCCGAGGCGATGAAACAGGCACAGGCAATCGGTGGACGTAAAGAATCTTAGTTGAATTGATCAGCAGACTTTCCCGTTTTCCCTGAAGGAACCCGTGATGGCCAAGCAAAGCAGTCAGAAATTCATCGGACGCAATCGAGCGCCACGCGTGCAGATTGAGTATGACGTCGAAGTTTACGGCGCCGAGAAGAAGGTTCAAATCCCCTTCGTCATGGGTGTGCTCGCCGACTTGAGCGGAAATCCCGCTGAACCGCTCGGTCCCGTCGCCGATCGAAAGTATTTGGAAATCGATGTCGACAACTTCGACGACCGCCTCAAAGCAATGAAGCCACGTGCGGCCTTCGCCGTTCCGAATTCATTGACAGGCGAGGGCAATCTGATGGTCGACTTGACCTTCGAATCGATGGATGACTTTTCGCCAGGTGCGATTGCTCGCAAGGTCGAACCACTGCGCCAGTTGCTCGAGTCGCGGCAGCAACTCGCAAACTTGATGACCTACATGGATGGGAAGACCGGTGCGGAAGACTTGATTGCGAAAGTCTTGAAGGATCCCGCTCTGCTGCAATCCCTCGCGTCCGCCCCCAAGCCTGAAACCCCAGCCACCTAGGAGGCCAACCCATGAGTGAAGAACAACTTGCCCAGCAGTCCGCTGGCGGCGCCGTGGAATTCAGTGAATTTTCACAGTTGCTGAACAAAGAATTCAAGCCCAAGACCGACAAGGCACAAGAAGCCGTTTCCAACGCGGTTCGGACTTTGGCCGAACAAGCATTGGCCAATACCGCTTTGATTTCCGACGACGTGCTGAAGAGCATTTCGTCGATCATTGCCGAAATCGACAAGAAGCTGACGGAACAAATCAACCTCGTGATTCACAACGAGCAGTTCCAAAAGCTCGAAGGGGCCTGGCGTGGCCTGCATCACTTGGTGACGCACACCGAAACTGACGAGATGCTCAAGATCCGCGTCATGAACATCTCCAAGAACGAATTGGGGAAGACCCTCAAGAAGTTCAAGGGGACGGCCTGGGATCAAAGCCCGATCTTCAAGAAAACATACGAAGAAGAATACGGTCAATTCGGCGGCGAGCCATTTGGTTGCCTCGTCGGCGATTTCTACTTTGACCACAGCGCCCCAGACGTCGAACTGCTCAGCGGAATGGCCCAGGTGAGTGCGGCCTGCCATTGTCCGTTCATCACCGGTGCTTCGCCCGGCCTGATGCAGATGGAATCCTGGCGTGAGCTGGCGAATCCACGAGATCTGACGAAGATCTTCTCGACCCCAGAATACGCCCCTTGGAAGTCGCTTCGCGAATCAGACGATTCACGCTACATCGGACTTGCGATGCCGCGCGTCCTGTCGCGTCTGCCATACGGTGCGAAATCGAGTCCCGTCGATGAATTTGATTTTGAAGAAGACACGGGTGCCGCGGACCATTCGAAATACACGTGGTCCAATGCCGCCTATTCGATGGCAACCAACATCAATCAATCGTTCAAAGCCTATGGATGGTGCTCGCAAATTCGCGGGATCGAATCCGGTGGCGCGGTCGAAGGTTTGCCATGCCATACCTTCCCGACCGATGACGGTGGCGTGGACATGAAATGCCCAACCGAAGTCGCGATCAGCGATCGACGTGAAGCGGAACTTTCCGCAAACGGATTTATGCCGTTGATTCACAAGAAGAATACGGACTTCGCAGCGTTCATCGGTGCTCAGTCTCTGCACAATCCAGCAGAGTACGATGATCCCGATGCAACGGCCAACGCGAACTTGGGCGCTCGCTTGCCATACCTGTTTGCTACGTGCCGATTTGCACACTACCTGAAGTGCATCGTTCGCGACAAAATCGGCTCTTTCAAAGAGAAGACCGATATGCAAGCTTGGTTGAATAAATGGATCAACAACTACGTGCTGCGAGCACCAGAGAAAGCCACCGACGAAGAAAAGGCCATGCGCCCGCTGTCCGGTGCGGAAGTGGTCGTCGAAGAAGTGGAAGGAAACCCCGGGTACTACACTTCGAAATTCTTTCTGCGCCCCCATTATCAACTTGAGGGACTCACCGTCTCGTTGCGGCTCGTCTCGAAACTGCCATCTGGAAAGAAATGACGCGATCGTGCGTCTGTTAACGGGCCCCCGTAACGCTAAGTGTGTCTGTTCTAACTTGCTCCCAAATGGAGCTCTCGCCAACAGGAGATATCAATGCTGCTAATGATGTTGCCCGGTATTACAGGTGATTCGATTGTCGAAGGTTTTGTTGGCTGGATTTCGCTTGGCTCGGTCCAGTTCGGCGTCGGTCGCGGCGTGTCGTCCGCTGGCGTTGGTATGAAAGATCGAGATACCTCAACTCCTTCGATTTCTGAAGTTGTTGTTACAAAAATGACGGATATTACCTCGACGTTGCTCTTTGCCGAAGCCACTTACGGCGATGCCCTCGACAACTGCATTATTGCGTTGGTGCAGACCGGTGGAAAAGACGCTCCAGTACAGGAGTATTGGAGAATCACATTGACCAAGCCGATTCTGAGCGGGTGGTCGCTCAGCTCAGGTGGCGATCGACCAAGCGAATCGATCTCGATTAACTTCAACAAGATCGTGATGAAGTATACCCAGTTCACCGACGGTGGTGATCCGAAGGTTGCTGATCCGAAGGGTTATGATTTGACGACCGGTAAGCCCGCTTCGGCCTAATCGCTGCAGCGTCAGGGCGTACTTCGGATGGGCAGTATTTTCCCCGGTCATGAATACCATGTCATGCCGGGGACTTGCTGCCCTTCATTTCGCTTGCTTCCATTTCGATTGCCCTCATCTCAGGAGCCATGACCATGGGTTTTGCAGAAACGGCGAAGAAAATTCGTGATGCGGCTGTGAAGTATGGCGGATCCTATATCCCTTACTCGCAATGTGTCCCCCCGACATCGACTTTGATCGAATCAATGCCCCAGACGAGTGATGGGATTTGTAAAGCGCTGTCGGCCAAATGGATCGTCGAACACTCGAATGGAAGCAGTCTCTTCAACTGGCTCTGCACCCCAGGTACGCTGAACGTGCGGCAATCTGCGGTTGCGAACTTGATGCTGAATTTCATGGATGGAACAGAAACGACGGGAGCGTTTAAGAATCGTTCCTGGTTTCGTAAAGGCTCCATGAGAAAAGAATACAAAAGTCGACAGAATCACCTTTCCCGTCAGACATTTATGACGGACAAGTATTTGCAGCTGTATGGTTTGAAGCGTCGCAATGGGCTTCGTGGAGTGGGAATGAACGACAATCCCATCTCCGTTGGCGCGAACGGCTCTGCCTTGGCCAATATGTTCGACTCTCGGTACCTGAATACCAAGGGCGAAACGTATATGACAATTGGGATCCTTGGCGATGCAGGTGGTCACGCATTGGCTGGTTACTGCGCCGGCAAAGAAGTCATCCTTTTCGACCCGAACTACGGTGAGTTCTACTTCCCCAGCTACGACATGTCGTACCCCTGGATCCAGTATTTTTATGTGGCGAGTGACTACATCAGCGACTTCGACACGTTCTACATGCTGGGCTACGCCAAAGATGCGACTGGGAACTGGAAAAAATACAAGTAACCCGTCGTGGTGAAACGGTCCCTTCACCACAGCAACACAGTGCATCCAGGCTGTCCTGTCGACAGACCCGCTCATTCAGGAAATGAATTCCGATGACAGACTCGACATTGCTTCGCGAAGGTCGTTTGGACGAGGCACTCGCCGAACTGAAGGATCAGATTCGCAAAGATGCCAGCAATCCGAAACATCGCGTGTACCTGTTTCAGATGCTCGCGGTCACGGGGGAATGGGATCGAGCCCTGACACAGCTCAATACTCTGGCCGAGCTTGATCCGATTTCGCTCGCCATGGCGCAGATGTACCGCATGGCGCTCGATTGCGAAGTTTTGCGTTCGCAAGTCTTCGCGGGCACCCGAACCCCGTTGATTCTTGGCGAACCTGAGAACTGGATCGCATTGTTGATTCAGGCGCTTGGACATGCCGCTCGTCAAGAGTTTCCGCAGGCGATTGACCTACAGGCCCGCGCCTTCGATGAAGCACCCGCGACGACCGGATCAATCAACGGCCAATCATTCGAATGGATTGCCGATGCAGATTCGCGACTTGGGCCCGTGCTCGAAGCCGTTGTCAACGGCGGTTACTACTGGATTCCCTTCAACCGGATCAAACAGATCGATATCGAGCCACCGGAAGACTTGCGTGATGTTGTCTGGATGCCGGCGCATTTCGTCTGGGCCAATGGCGGCGAAATGGTGGGCGTGATTCCCACGCGATATCCTGGCTCGGAACGCAGCACCGACAATGCAATTCGCCTTGCGCGGAAAACCGACTGGCAGGATTGTGGCAACGACTATTACGTCGGACTGGGTCAACGCATGTTCGCAACCGATGCTGGAGATTTCGCGCTGATGGACGTACGTCAAATCACATTTAATACGCCAGTCGATGCAGCCAATGCCTGACAGGCAATTTCGACGTGCATGTGAACGTCTGCGGCCAGATCATTGACCTGCGAGTATCCCGACACCATGGCGGAACTGACAACTCAAGAAAAGCTTCAGCCATCGCTGCTTGATCGGCTTATCGACGACGAACCACATGTGAGACAAGAATCGCGTGACAAACGCGTTCTGTCGATGAATAAATTGCGTGAAGGAGTCCTGCGCGATATCGCCTGGTTGATGAACACGACCTGTTTCTATCCTCTGGATGAGCTAGCCCCTTATCCTCGCGTCGCAAAATCGGTCTTGAATTATGGATTCATCGATTTGACGGGAAAGACCGCGTCGAGCGTCAAACATGCGGAATTAGAGAGACTTCTGCGTCAGACACTTTGGAACTATGAACCACGTTTGGTTCGCGAAACACTGAAAGTCACCGTGCGGGCCTCGGAATCGGCCATGTCACGACATGCGGTTACCATCGGCATCGAAGCCGATCTTTGGGCCGAGCCGGTGCCGCTGCGAATCTATATGAAAACAGAAGTCGACCTCGAAACGGGCCAGATCCACGTCGTAGATATTCACTGACATCTCGCGACAGATTGTACGGCTAAGAAAGTTGTGGAATGGACCCTCGTCTCCTCCGTTACTACGAACGGGAATTGCAATTCCTGCGAGAAATGGGTGGAGAATTTGCCGCAGAGTTCCCCAAGGTTGCAGGTCGGCTCGGAATGGATGGGTTCGAGGTCTCCGACCCCTTCGTCGAACGGCTGTTGGAAGGTGTCGCCTTTCTGACGGCACGCGTGCAGCTCAAACAGGATGCGGAATTCCCGAAGTTCACGCAGCATATGCTCGAGATGGTGTATCCACACTATCTGGCTCCTACGCCATCAATGGCTGTTGTCCGATTTCAGCCCGACTTAACCGAAGGAAGTCTGGATAAGGGCTTTGTCCTGCCGCGTCAGACAATTCTGCGAAGTGTGCTCGGAAAAGGTGATCAGACCGCCTGCGAGTTTCGCACGGCGCATCCGGTGACGCTTTGGCCCATGGAACTCGAAAAGGCCGAGTACTTTACCCGTGACGAAGCGATGCTGGACCTACCCGACCTGAAAGGTGTCAAAGCGGGCTTGCGACTGCGTCTTCGAACAACGGCGGGCTTGACCTTCGATCAGCTTGCCCTCGACAGCCTGCCGATTTATCTGCACGGACAGGACCATCGACGTCATCGCCTCTATGAACAACTTCTGGCGAATTCAATCGCCGTCATCGTTCGCCCGCCCCAGCGAGGCTCGGGAGTCCAGAAGGTCCTTGACGCCTCACATATACGCCGCCTCGGATTCGAAAACGAGCAGTCACTGCTGCCGCAGTCAAACCGTTCATTTCAAGGCTATCGCGTTCTTGACGAGTACTTTGCGTTTCCTGACCGATACATGTTTGTCGAAGTAAACGGTTTATCCGAAGCGGTCAAGAAATGCACAGGGACTCAGCTCGACATCCTGGTTCTGTTCAACCGCCAGGAACGCGGCCTGGAGAATGTCGTCGCGGCACAGGATTTTTCGCTCTATTGTACGCCCGCTGCAAATCTGTTTCCCAAACGCGTCGATCGCATTCATCTGTCGGATGAACACGAAGAGTTCCATGTCGTTCCCGATCGTACTCGACCGCTCGACTACGAGGTTTATTCGCTAACGAGAGCCGTGGGTTACGGGCAGGGGGGTGAGAACGAACAGGAATTCTTCCCTTTCTATTCCTTCAACGACTTGTCTCGATCTGGCGATCATCAGGCATACTACGCAACGCATCGCGTCCCGCGTGTCACTTCGTCTCGGCAACAGCGCGTCGGAACGCGGTCTAGTTATGTTGGCAATGAACTTTTTGTCTCTCTGGTCGATGGACGAGAAGGGCCGTTTCGGAATGGCTTTCGGCAATTGGCCATCGAAGCCCTTTGTACGAATCGCGACCTGCCGTTGCATATGCCCGTCGGTCGGGCGAACACCGACTTCACATTGGTCGCAAGCGCGCCGGTCCAATCCGTTCGCATCCTGAGCGGTCCCACGCGGCCCACCCCATCGCCTACATTCTCATCGGGAGAACTGAGCTGGCGATTGATCAATCACCTCTCGCTGAACTACTTGTCGTTGGTCGACACCGACGAAAAGGTCGGAGCTGCCGCACTACGAGAACTCCTCTCGCTCTACGCGAATAGCAGCGAACCGGCCACCATGAAGCAGATTGAGGGTGTTCAGACCGTTTCCTCACGCCCCGTTGTCCGCCGCATTCCCACCCCAGGCCCGATTGCATACGGACGCGGGGTCGAAGTGACGCTGACGTTCGATGAAACGGCCTTCGATGGTTCGGGAGCGTTTCTCTTGGGAAGCGTCCTGGAAGAGTTTTTTGCGAGATATGTTTCGCTGAATTCGTTTACGGAAACGGCCTTAAAAACTTTGGACCGAGGAGAAATCGCTCGATGGCCGCTGAGGATCGGTCGGCGACACAGGATTTAGCGCTTGAACAAGCGTTAAAGGAAACGCCGTACAAATTTGGCTTCTTTCAAGCGATCCGTCGCCTGGCGGTGTTGTATCGTGATCGTCCCGTCGTTGGAAAATCAGCACGTCCATCTGATGATCCAATCCGATTGTCACAAGATCCGTTTCTCGACTTTGCGCCAAGCTCATTGTCGGAGTTCCGCCCTGGCAAGAACGGCCATCCCGCACGATTGTTCGCCCAGTTTTTTGGATTGCTCGGTCCGAATGGGCCAATGCCCCTGCATATCACCGAGTTTATCCGCGACCGCATTCGAAACAGCGACGACCCCACTTCGGCCCGGTTCTTAGACATTTTCCATCATCGGTTGCTCTCGTTGTTTTATCGCGCATGGGCAGACGCTCAGCCGACGGTGCATCTGGACAGGCCTGAATCCGATCGGTTCGCCCAATATGTCGGTTCGATATTCGGGATCGGTTCTCCAGCGTTTCAAAATCGCGACACCATCTCCGACATGGCCAAACGATATCACGCTGGAACGCTGGCCTCACAAACGCGACACGCTGACGGCCTTTGTGCACTACTTGCCGATTTTTTTGATGTGCACGTTGAAGTGAAAGACTTTGAGAGTCACTGGATGGAGCTTCCCGACTCGTGCCGTACGCAGTTGGCTCATTCGCCCTCCAGCGGAAAACTTTCCTGTGGCGCGGTGCTTGGACGCCGCGTCTGGGAATGCCAGTACAAATTCCGAATCATCATCGGCCCCTTGAAGCTCAAGGACTATCAACGTTTGTTGCCCGGCGGTGATTCGATGCGGAAGCTCGTCGACCTCGTCAGGAACTACGTCGGCGATGAACTTGAATGGGATCTTCAACTTGTTTTAGAAAAACGCGAACGTCCCGGATTGCAGTTGGGGCGATCCGGTCAATTGCGACGGACAGCCTGGCTGTCAAATCGTCCGGGCGAACGAGATGCCGATGATCTCGTTGTCAGCCCGGTGCCAAATCACAAATCGAAAACGACCTCGAATTAACTTCTTCCAGACGTCACCACGTTTTCTTTTCCGCACGCGTAGAATGGATGATTCATGAGCGAAATCAGTCGTGTCGCGCTTTTTGGCAAGCTGAATAGTGTCGGATACAAAGCAATCGAGGGGGCGACGGTCTTCTGCAAACTTCGCGGAAACCCCTACGTTGAGCTCGTGCATTGGCTGTCGCAACTCGTCCAGGCACAGGATTCGGATATCCATCGCATCATCAAGCACTTCAATCTTGATTCTGCCGTCCTGGCTAAAGACATCACCGAAGCGCTCGATCGCCTGCCACGCGGCGCGTCGTCCATCTCGGATATTTCCTCGCACATCGAAGAAGCAGTCGAACGCGGATGGGTGTTCGGTTCACTGATGTTTGGTGAATCACAGGTCCGAACCGGACACCTGATCGTTGGCATCCTGAAAACAACCAACCTTCGCAACGCGCTGCTCTCGATTTCGAAAGAGTTTTCGAAGATCAAGCTGGAAACGCTGCAGGACAGTTTCGCCAAGATCGTCAGCGGCTCACCCGAAGACGCGCTACGTGCCACAGACGGATTTCAATCTGGTGCCGCACCAGGCGAAGCCAGTGGCGCCGTCCCGCCAGCCCAGATGGGTAAACAAGAAGCGCTGAATCGATTCTCGGTCGATCTGACGGAGCGAGCTCGCAAAGGCGAAATTGATCGTGTGGTTGGCCGCGACGACGAAATTCGCCAGATTGTCGATATCCTGATGCGTCGGCGTCAGAACAATCCGATCCTCACCGGTGAAGCCGGCGTCGGAAAAACGGCCGTCGTCGAAGGCTTCGCGATGCGGATCGCGGCGGGTGATGTTCCCCCACCACTCCGTGACGTGTCACTTCGATCGCTCGACATCGGCTTACTTCAGGCCGGCGCCAGCATGAAAGGGGAGTTTGAAAACCGACTTCGCCAGGTCATCGAGGAAGTCCAGAGTTCGCCCAAACCGATCATTCTCTTCATCGATGAAGCCCATACGCTCATCGGCGCCGGCGGAGCAGCCGGGACGGGAGATGCCGCGAACCTGCTCAAGCCCGCTTTGGCACGTGGCACGTTACGAACCATCGCCGCCACGACATGGGCCGAATACAAAAAACACATCGAGAAAGATCCGGCGCTCACGCGACGCTTTCAGGTCGTCCAGGTAGACGAACCCGATGAAGAGAAGGCGATTCTGATGATGCGTGGAATCGTTTCCGCGTTAGAAAAACATCACCGCGTGCAAATTCTCGATGAAGCCGTTAAGGCAGCGGTTCGTTTGTCTCATCGCTACATCCCAGCACGACAACTGCCGGACAAATCCGTCAGCCTGCTCGACACCTCTTGCGCTCGCGTGGCCGTCAGTCATCACGCTGTCCCTGCCGAGCTCGATGACTGTCGCAAGAAAATCGAGTCACTCGACACCGAACTGGAAATCATTCAGCGCGAGAAGGATGTGGGCATCGACACCGCCGCGCGGGAAGCAACCGCACGCAAACAACTCGAAGAAGCCCACGCACGCCGGACTTCGCTTGAGGAGCGATGGAATGCAGAAAAAGAACTCGTCGATCAAATCCTTGCATTGCGAGATAAGTTGCGGCAAAAGACAGGCTCCGTCGAAGCGCCTCCGACAGACCAGGCGGCCAATGACGCCGAACGCACGCAATTGCTGGCCCAGTTGACGGAACTTCAAACGAAGCTGTCCACAATGCAGGGTGAATCGCCATTGATCCTGCCGAGCGTCGACGAACAGGCTGTCGCATCGGTCGTCGGCGACTGGACCGGAATTCCTGTCGGACGCATGGTCCGCGATGAAGTCGAAACCGTGCTGAAGCTCGCAGACACCTTGAATCAACGTGTGATTGGTCAAAAACACTCGCTCGATCTGATTGCCGATCGAATTCAGACATCACGCGCCAAGATGGACAACCCCAGCCGTCCGATCGGCGTGTTCATGCTGTGCGGTCCCAGCGGTGTCGGCAAAACCGAAACGGCACTGGCATTGGCAGAATCACTCTACGGAGGCGAGCAGAATCTGATCACGATCAATATGAGTGAATTCCAGGAAGCACATACCGTCTCAACGCTAAAGGGAGCTCCTCCCGGATATGTCGGATACGGTGAAGGTGGACGATTGACCGAAGCCGTCCGTCGTAAGCCATACAGCGTGGTGCTTTTGGACGAAGTCGAAAAAGCACATGCTGATGTCCACGAAATCTTCTTCCAGGTCTTCGACAAAGGAATCATGGAAGACGGCGAAGGCCGACAGATCGACTTCAAGAACACATTGATCCTGCTGACATCGAACGTTGGCAGTGATCTGATCATGAATCTGTGCAAAGATCCCGAACTGATGCCCGGGGTCGCCGACATCGCCAAATCCTTGCGTCAACCGTTGCTGAAGGTTTTTCCGGCCGCATTGCTAGGGCGATTGATGGTGATCCCCTACTATCCGCTTAGCAACGAAATGATTTCGAACATTGCCCGGCTGCAACTGGGCCGGATCCAAAAGCGGATTGCCGCCAACCACAGCATTCCATTTACCTATGACGATGACGTCATCAAGCTGATTGTCAGCCGATGTACCGAGTTGGAAAGCGGTGGACGAATGATCGACGCAATCCTCTCGAATACGGTGCTGCCGCGAATCAGTAAGGAATACTTGCGCGGATTGGTTGAGAACAAACAACTTAGCCGCATTGCGATGTCAGTCGCGGACGGCGATTTCGAGTTTCGGATCGAATAGGAGTCGTGAACGATGTGGTGGAAATTTTGGACGTGGTTTCGCCACGAGGACACCTCGAAGTACATCACCAAAGCGCCACGGAAAGTGCGATCCGTTTCTGGAGTTCCTTCAGAAGCGGATCGCAACGAACCGGAAGACATTCTAGGTTCGATTTCCGAGTTGATTGAAGACCACGCGCCCGACACCACTGAATTCGTCCAACCGGCTCGAATTGTCGAGCCGGTTCAGGCGATCGAGTCAGTTCCAATAGTCGAGCCGACAGCACCGAAAACGGCTCGATTACCCGAACGAGCCGCTGACATCATTCAGCAAACAAGCAGGCCGCCGGAATTTCTCTTGCCGACAAACGTCGAGCCGCCACCGACGGCAAAGCCCACTCGCGAGCCGTCGACAATCAAACGTCGTGACGAATCACAGAACGATGCACGACAGACCCTCGTTGCAGACGATATCCTGAAGGCCTTGTCTGAGCGATTCAAAGACTTCGACAAGTCAGACGAAGATGAAGATCGCGACGGACCATCGCCCTATCAGACGATAGTTCCAAACGACGATTGATGCGGTGTCCGAATTCGAAGATATCGCATCGTCTAGGCTGCGTTACGTTCATTCGTAGCCAGTCCATCAAGGGCGCGATCGATGGCGCCATGCAGACGGAAGTTCGATTAAGGCCACGCGGTCAATACGTAAACTTGAAGTCGAGTCGCACCATATCGTTAACGTACTGATTGCCCATCCCGATTGTGTTGCTGATGCCGAATTCAAAAAGCCCCAAGTCGCCCTTGGGGCCAATGACGAAGCGGACGCCTTGAACCAGATTGATGGCCGTCTCGCCAGAAGCACTTACGCTCAGTCCATTGACCGTCTTTTGGCCACCGAGAAAGCCGTAATTCACCAGTTCCAGATCCGGAATGACCGCGAAGTTGTTCGTTTCGTACAGCACATGGCTGATCCCCACCCCGTAGTTCAGGACGTTGCTGGCAAAATCAACGTCGGCAGCAATTGGAATCCACAGCTTGACCTGACCATGAACATAGGTACTCGGATTGATCTCGTACCGCGTCAGAAGACCTGGTTCCAATGAGAGATGTCCGGCGCCTGCACCTGTCTTTGCGGATCCGATGTTGATGTAAGTCCGAAAGATCTGCGTGACCTGCCATCGTTTGCCGTTAATCAAACGCGCCTTGGTCGCGATCTTCATGTCGCCGATGCCACTCGCCGAGTTCCCATTTGGATCATCAATAAATCGCACGGGGATTTCGGTCTGGACCGAGAACACACTGCTTCCCGCTTCAGTGATAAATCGCAATTCTTGATAATTGATGGAGTTGGAGAGCGTCGTGGGCCCTTTGCCCGGCTTGCTCCAGAAGTACTCCGAGCGACTGGGGGTTTGCAGTCCAAAACCCGAATCCCAACGAACCATCGTGAAGTTTGTCGGTTGAGACGCATCGATTTCGAAGGGCGCAAAGACAACTCGCTCGTGGCCGATCCCGACATCAGAACAAACATTCGCAGAACGATTTCGGCCGATCCCAAAAAACTGGGCGACCGGGCTCCAGTTCTCGACTTCGTGACAGCAGTTCTGCTTGATGATGCCAAAAACAGGTTCACAAGAATCACACGGTGTGTCACCGAATTGCAGCGGTGGATGCTCCATGTCCATGGGAAGTTGCTCAATCTCACCCGGCATGAAGCTCCCATCGATTGGCGTGGGGCTCAGCGGCACTTCTTGGCTGACCTGTTGCAGGAAGCGATGCTTTTTCCAGAACCGAAATCCCCGCTTTGGCACCGACAAATCGTGACTGAAATCCGTGTTCTCGTCCTCCGCAAAAACAGACTCCACCTGCAGGGCTGGCTGAATAAACTGCGGGTCGTCAGAACTTTCCGAGAACTCTTCGTCAGAGTCCTCTGATTCCTGCTCGAATGAGCTCCAGTCAGACTCTGTCTCAAACGCGGAAATGCTGGCGAGCAATAGACCTTGCACCAGCAATCCGGCAAACAGCAGTCTCAGTCCGACACGGAACATTTCGCATCCGCAACAAGTGACGTCAAGCGCAAACATTGACCGCAAACAGAAAGCAGTCTGTGGAAACCACGCGGACAGGTGGTGAATCGTGTTCAAAACACCAGGACTACTCCGGTACGAGATTCACTCTCCTCTGATTTCGACAATCCACCAGTCACCCATGTATCGGACGTAGCGATTTTTCCGGACAGAATCAATTTGTCGGCTAGGACCAGTTTTCCGGACGGGTGCAATTTACCGACTTCGCCAATCCAGGAAATCTTCGCGCATCACCGCATTCTACGCAGAACCCCTGTAGATTCGTGTTCGTGTGAGGCCCTGAGCGCGGCTTGACAACGTTTCATGGCGAACACGGACACTACTTTCTCACGCCGTCCAAATCACGGGCAATTGGCAGAATGATTTGAGTCGGATGCTTCTCTGACAGATGCAATGAATTCGTCGCGACACGAGACTCGTGATCGGCACGAAATCCATGTCCCGTATTCGGATTCGGATCGAATCGCGGTGCGTTCGAAGACGAAACGGCAATCCGCAGACGATGTCCCTTGTTGAACACCAAAGACGTACTCCATAAATCGACCGGAATTTCGGCAATTTGTCCTGGTTCTAACAATTCTTCGTTCTCGAACGAGGCACGAAACCTCGTCCGCATGATTCCATCCGTCACGAGCATCGACCTTCCATCGGGATACACGTCGGTCAACTTCACCGTGAAGTCGGTGTCGGGACAATCTGATGAAACGAACAAGCGCGCGCGAATTCTGCCGGTCACTTCCAGGGGTGCGTCGAGAGCATCAGTCGTAAAGACCAGAACGTCGGATCGCGATTCAACTGGCCGTTGATCCCGCGGACCAATGTTTGCCCCAAGCTCTGCTCCTCCAATCGTGGGAACCGGATGCGCCGGGTCGTACTTGTAAGAACGGACATGGATTGCGGTCGGGCGTGAAGTCGACAATGTTCCATCCGAATGCAGGTAGTAGCTCGTTTCGGTTGCATCTGGTGGCCAGGACTCAACGTTTCGCCAATAGTTGCCTGGAGCATTCGCGTCGGTTGGATCGCCCATGACGTAATAGTGGACCGGCTTCTCTGTTCCGACACCATTGTTTTGGCCTTTCAGAATTGCGTCGAACCACGTCAGATTATCAGCGCAGCGAGGTCCCTTTCGCGCGGTATCAGGATACTTCAGCTCCATCATGCTCCCGTGCCCAACTGGCGCAATCACCAGCCGACAATGGCCCCGCACCGTAGGCCCGCCACGCGATTGAATTGTCGTAAATGAATTGATCGTGCCTTGCAGAAAGATGTCATACCATCCACCAAAGAAAACCGCGGGTGCGTTCACACGTTCCGCCTGCGGTTCGGCATTGAGTTCGGTCCAGAACGCGTCATACCGCGGATGTGCCACGAACGTCTCCAAATTCACGTCCGTCATACCGGTTGCTTTTAACCAATTTTCCAGCAAACCGGTCCTGAATGCGCCCCCTTGATAGGCGGCCTGAAGATACATGTCCGAGAACGCAACGGCGACATGCTGAGCTTTCAGTGCGGCGGGAGCTCCGGGGGCCGCCATGTTCTGAGTCACCCCCAGCGCTGACCCGCCTGTGCTGCCAATCATTCCGTTGCACCAGGGCTGTCGAGCAATCCACTTAAGCGTGTCATGACCGTCATGGGGTTCATTCCAACCGTCATTGTGAAAAATAATCGAATGATGTCCCTTAGATTTGAATCGTCCGCGCAGGTCCTGAGCAACAAACGCGTAACCGTGACGACAAAACTTAAGAGCCTCGGCTTTTAGCCCGTCTTGATTGTACGGCGTCCGCCCAACGATCACCGGAAATGGCCCAATCTCTCTCGGCTGATAGACCGTCGTCGACAGCTCGATCCCGTCCGACATCGGGACCATGACCTCTCGAACGTCAAATTCCAATTGACGTTCATCCGCGACGATCAGTCCCGTATTACCCACGCATAGGACGGTTCCAACAAGTATCCAATGCATTGATCTCAATAGCCGGTGGTGTAGCAACATAGGTTCGGCATCCCAGAGGGCTAGACGTTTCATTGACGGTTTTGCTGTTATCCCTGTCAGCGATTCAGGTGACCACAGAGTTTGTTTGGTCGCCGACAGCCGAAATCAACGTTACTAGAGAGCATTTCATAACCGCCTCATTGTAATGAGCGCGCAG
>NZ_JH636435.1:1119017-1165180 GCF_000255655.1 Schlesneria paludicola DSM 18645
GGAATCGAGCAATGGCACAACATCGCTCGGTGCACGAGGCTCCATCGACATGGCCTGATCGCAACAGCGGATCGCTTCTGAGCGTATCGCCTTCGCGATCAAAATGCATGCAAATCGTCATCCCAACCCAGCAAGTCTATCACTAGCCAATGAAGCGAATGGCCATCGGTCGTCGTTGTCAGCGCCGAGTGGCTGTGCAACCAGCAGTCGACTTCGATTCGAAGTGAAGGCAGTCGGCCTGTTCGCGAATCACGTTAGATCGCGGTAGGATTCAATCCGACACTTCGCACCGTTGAGGCTTCACACACAGTTCACTGGCTGGAGACTGGTAACAATCAGGCATGCGCCACTTTCTGCGGTAAATCGCGTCGTCGCACCACTTCGGAGAAATTCAATGTCGTTATTCAACACGATCAGCGATTGTGATTTCCTCCGAGGCATGCCTCAAGCACTCCTCGAACGCCTTGTACAGATTGCGCAGCCCTGCACGTACGCCCCCGGCACGATTTTGTTTTTAGAAGGCCGGCAACATGCACTTTTTCATGTGATCACGGCAGGTCATGTTCGTCTCGACATGCTCGTTCCGCGAAGAGGCAAGATTCCCATTCTGACGGTCGGCGCCGGCGACGTTCTGGCCTGGTCAGCATTGATTGGAAACGGCACCATGACTGCCACGGCTGTCGCACTCGAGCCAGTGCAGACAATTGCATTCGCTGGTGATCAATTGAAACAATTGTGCGAAACTGAGCACGAAATTGGCTACTTTGTCATGCGGCAATTGTCATCCGCTTTGTCACGACGACTCGTCGCCACGCGCCTGCAACAGCTTGATCTGTTTGCAGAAGACTTCCCGATGTCTGACGTCCCTTCTCCCCTCAGCCGATCGGGTGATCTCCAATGTTGACGCACTTCCTTTCGTCGCAATGTAACCTGGCTCCTTCGAAACACCTGCTCCCATGACACCTACTCCGCGTTTCGTTGCCAGAAAGGACCTGCAAAGACTCATTGTCGAGCTTCAAACGCGCGACTATCACGTCATCGGACCGACAATCGATCAGGACGCGATCGTCTACGATGAAGTCACGTCAGTCGAACAACTACCTCAAGGATGGACGGATGAGCAGGCACCAGGACACTATCGACTGAAGCAACGAGACGACGGTGCATGGTTCGGCTATGCCGTTGGTCCGCATTGTTGGAAGAAATACCTTTTTCCACCGAAGGCGACGTTGCTGAGCGCCGAAAAAACAGAGCAGGGTTGGGCCTTCATCCCGCACGCAGCCGATACGACCAAGTACGCGTTTCTGGGCGTGCGTGCATGCGAACTGGCCGCAATTCAAATTCAGGATCGAGCCTTTCTTGAGGGGCCATATCAAGACCCGCTGTATCGCGAACGGCGCGAGCAACTCTTAATCATTGCGGTGAACTGTACTCAGGCTGCCACCACTTGCTTCTGCACGTCGATGAAAACGGGCCCCAACTGCCAAAGCGGCTTCGATCTGGCTTTGACCGAAATCGAACAAGGGTTCCTGTGCGACGTCGGATCAACTCTTGGTGCCGACATCCTCTCTGCGTGCCCCACATTGCTGGCCACATCAAAACAACTTGAAGAGGGGTCGACCGCTCGTCAACAAGCCGTGGATCAAATCACACGCCAGCTTGATACCAGTGACCTACCAGGCTTGCTGCTCTCGAACTTGGATCATCCACACTGGAAGGAAGTGGGGGATCGATGCCTTTCCTGCACGAACTGTACGATGGTCTGTCCGACCTGCTTCTGCTCGTCGGTGACGGAAGTCCGTGATTTGAACATGGAGCGCGTCGAGCGAGAGCGAGTTTGGGACTCCTGCTTTAATCCAGACTTCAGTTATCTCGGCGGAACCCCGGTCCGCAATGAGACGGCCGCGAGATATCGGCAGTGGTTGACACATAAGCTCGATTCCTGGCACGCTCAATTTGGCACGTCGGGCTGTGTCGGTTGCGGGCGCTGTATCACTTGGTGCCCGGTCGGAATCGATCTGACCGAAGAAGTTGTCGCGATTCGAAAGACACCTGCACCATGACGACTTGCTCATTCACGCTCCGCAGCAACCCATGGCTCACAGATTCGGTTCAGATTGTCGATATCGTCAATGAAACCAACGGCATCGCAACGTACCGCCTCATGATCCAAGGGACGCCAGCCCCATCGGCATATCAATTCACTCCAGGCCAGTTCAACATGCTGTACCTGCCCGGGGTGGGTGAATCGGCCATTTCAATGAGCGGCGATCCGGATCAATCGGACGGATGGATCCATACGGTGCGAGTCGCCGGAAACGTAACTCGGATGCTCGCCAAACTGGCTGTCGGCGACACGTTAGGAGTTCGCGGTCCATTCGGAACAGGTTGGCCACTCGACCAACTCGTCGGCAATGACATCATCGTCGTCGCGGGGGGCCTTGGACTGGCACCGCTAAGGCCTTTGATTTATTACCTGATCAGTCATCGCAACTTGTTCCAAAAGATCTGGCTCATTTGCGGTGCGCGCGATTCTGCAGGTCTCCTCTATCGACAGGAGTTGCCGCTCTGGCGTCAAAAAAGAATCGACGTCCAATTGACCGTTGATCGAGCAACTCCAGACTGGTCCGGCCAAATCGGCGTTGTAACGCAGTTGATCGATCGCCTGCATCTTGATCTTCCCCAGAAGACACACTTAGTCGCATGTGGCCCAGAGGTCATGATGAAGTACGCTGCCGCAAGCGGACTTCGACTTGGATTAGACGCAAGCCGAATCTGGGTCTCACTCGAAAGGAACATGCAGTGCGCCACCGGACTGTGCGGACATTGTCAGCTCGGTCCAGAATTCATCTGCAAAGATGGCCCCGTGCTGCGTTACGATCGGATTCACCCCTATCTGTTCGTGGAGCAATTGTGATGGTACGTAGACCACGACTGGCCGTGTTCAAGTTTGCTTCTTGCGATGGCTGCCAACTTTCGCTGTTGGATGCGGAAGACGAATTACTCGAACTTTGTGATCGAGTCGACATTGCTCATTTCGCAGAGGCGAGCAGTGACCTGCAATCTGGTCCGTACGATGTGGCCCTTGTCGAGGGGTCAATTACAACCGACGAGGACGCTGCTCGAATTCTTCGTGTCCGACGCGATTCACATTTTCTAATCACGATTGGCGCTTGCGCAACTGCGGGTGGGATTCAAGCACTACGAGCGTGGGGAGACCTCGACGAATGGGTGGCGTCAGTCTATCCGAGACCAGAATTCATTCAGACACTCGCAACCTCAACCGCAATCGCAGAACATGTTCACGTCGATTTCGAACTTCACGGTTGTCCGATCAACCATCATCAGTTGATCGACGTCCTGATCGCAGTCACCGAAGGTCGACGGCCAAACGTGCCAAGCCACAGTGTTTGCCTGGACTGCAAGCGTCGTGGAAATGTGTGCCACGTGGTCACACGGAGCATCGCGTGCCTGGGACCGATCACCAACTCAGGATGCGGCGCGATCTGCCCGACCTACAATCGTGGATGCTATGGTTGCTACGGTCCCAGCCAACCAGCCAACACATCATCGCTACTCAAGCGATTTCAAGAGTTTGGACAACGCGCAGATCAACTCGTGCCATTGCTCAGGTCATTCAATGCGGCCGCTCCTGCTTTCCGGCACGCATCAGACCAGCTAGCGATTCTGAAAGACTGAACGTCCAATTTGACCACGTGAGGAATCTTGATCCGTGAACCAACCCGACGTCATCCGAGTTCCAATTCTGACCCGCGTCGAAGGCGAAGGCGGGGTGACGATTCGTCTGCGCGATGGAAAGATCGAGAACGTACACCTGAATATTTTTGAACCCCCTCGCCTCTTTGAAGCGCTGCTGCGTGGGCGACCACTCGAAGACACTCCAGACATCACTGCACGTATCTGCGGTATCTGTCCGGTGGCGTATCAAATGAGTTCCATCCACGCGCTCGAATCAGCACTCGAGATCCAGATCACCCCCGAGATCCGTACGCTACGCCGACTGATGTACTGCGGTGAGTGGATCGAGAGTCATGCCCTGCATGTCCATTTTCTACATGCCCCCGACTTCTTTGGTGCGGCGAGCGGAATGGCGCTGGCGCCGCGCTTTCCGAACGAAATCAAGCGTGGACTTGAGCTGAAGAAATTCGGCAATCGACTGCTCGAGACTATCGGAGGACGTGCGATTCACCCCGTCAACGCCATGGTCGGCGGGTTCTATCGATTGCCAAAGCGCGACGAGCTCACTTCGCTGATTCGCCATTTTGAATGGGGCGTCAACGCCGCGGTTGAGACGACTCGTTGGGTCGCCAGTTTTCCATTCCCTGATTTTGACGGTTCTTACGAGTTTGTCTCACTCAGTCATCCTGATGAATATCCGATGAACGAGGGAGACATCGTATCCAGTTCCGGCCTTCACATTCACGTCTCTGAATTCCATCGGCACTTCATTGAAGAACAAGTCGCTCATTCCACGGCCCTGCACGCCGAACGTCGTCCCCAGCGCTCGCCCTATTTTCTGGGGCCACTCGCACGCGTGAATCTCAATCGAGATCGACTCTCTGTCACCGCAACAACACTCGCAGATGAACTTCGCTTCCCCTTCGATTGCCGCAATCCCTTCATGAGCATCATCGCGCGAGGGCTGGAACTTGTGCACGCCTTTGAGGAAGCCTTGGCCATTCTGCGAAGTTATGATCCTTCAGGAATCAATTCCGTTGCCTACAAGTCCAAAGTGGGAAGCGGATGTGCCGCGACCGAGGCACCACGAGGTTTGTTATTTCATGAGTATCACGTCGACTCCTCAGGAAAACTTGTATCGGGCCGGATCGTTCCTCCGACGTCACAGAATCAGAAGCAAATTGAGCAGGACTTGACTGTCTATCTGACAATGCGTTTGCAATCCGGTGCATCTCGTGACGAACTATCGCTCGACTGCGAGCGATTGGTACGCACCTATGATCCCTGTATCAGCTGCTCGACGCACTGTCTTAAAGTGCGATGGGAGAACGCCTCATGACCCGCCCACTCGTCGTCGGACTGGGAGGCCGGCACGGAGACGATGAAGCAGGCTGGTTGGTCATCCAACGCCTTCAAGAACTTGGCTATGCGCACGATCGCCTATTTCGCGCCAGGCATCCGGCAGAAGTCCTCGACGTCATTGATGCGAACACGGAACTCATTATTTGCGATGCCTGTCGAGGTGCAGGGGCACCCGGAATGTTTCTTCAGCTCCACTGGCCTACGGATCAGCTCGTGTATGCACGGCCGAACAGTTCGCATGAATTCTCTCTTTCGGACACACTCGAGCTTGGAGCTCAGCTTGACTCCGGACCTCGGATGGTGGAAATCTGGGCAATCGAAGGAGAAGTTTGGTGCGCCGGCGCAGAAGTGTCCCCTGTCGTCCGCGCGGCTGCCACCCAGGTCGCCGAGTTAATTTGGGATGCTCGTTGCGACTCATGAATGGCTGGACGTCCGTCGTCAGCAAGTCGACTGAAAGTGCAATTTCAGCAATGAAACCTCAACAAACGGCAACATCAAATTTGATTTCGAAATGTTTTCACTTCGACTCTGACAGATGACGCAGCGGGCCATCGAGACGAAGTCATCGACACTTCTGGGAGGTATCGATTGCGCGAAACAACCGCATTCTTTCGCAAGGCTCAATGATCGGAAACTTTCTCTAAAATCTTTGTTGGGAGCCAGAGTCTCCGGAAAAAGATCGACGCCGTAACTCAGACACGGTACGCTTTCCAAATGAAAACTACGCCCCACTTGATATCTGCCATCAAAAGTGGTGATCTTTTCGCCATGAGCGATCTACATGCACTTGATCATCCCGAGATCGTGCTGCTGATCAAGGATCAGGCATTCTGCCGCCTCGGATGCTCAAAATCGGGGTCTCCGACGTCCAAAGTCGTCGACGACACGGTCGTGAGGCTTTCGCCAAGCCCCGGAATCCGCAATGGATTCCAAATTACCTGCTCAACCGTGGAAGAGGCCGAGACGATCGCCGATGCCCTACAGGGACTCATCGACGACGTGTATCCGGGAATGTTTGCAAAAAAATAACAGCCTCGCCGAACGCGAGACGTCAATGAAAACGCGCTGGTTGATCAAACGCTTAGTAGCTTCGCGCACCTTGACGCGGATTCTCTTGGCAAGACGATGCCCTCGAACAACCAGCTGAATAGATTGGGAAAAGCCCCCTGATATTCTTAGTGGCGTCGCATTTGCGAATCCGCGTGAAGCCAGTTCCCATGAATGCATGGCTGCGAGCAGGAAACGCGCCGTGTATGCGATGATCTTCAGACGGGGAATGTTGGCAACGCAGTTCGATTATCTCTGAAAAATCGGCAGCAACTGGTACGCTGGCGTGAGCGCGAGAATAGCAAGTGACGTTGTGTATGGGCGTCCAAAATAGTCGCCATTGTGGTCGTTTTCCGGGTCCCATGATCCGTCGGGCGACTGATGGGAAACCAGCGTTTCTGCGAGGGACGGGAAGAACTGGCTCCAGTATTCGCCGCCGAGTTGAAACATCCCCTGGCTGCAATAGTAAGCGCCATAGTGGTATGGTCCCGCGCCGCGATTGTATTGCCGAAATGACTGTCGAAGTACCCAATCTCCCGCGCTTTGCGCCGCTTCAGATTGATGCTCCCCACCCAGCGCAAGTGACACGATCGCCCCCCCTGCGACACCGCGAGTCGCCAAATTCGCCCCGCCTGGCAAGTCATACGTGAACGTCGATTGTCGTGAGTCAAATCCGCGGCGAATGTAATCCAACGCATCATCGATATACACTTTTGAGACATTGAATTCCGCATTTCGAGCTGACCGATAGAACATCAATTGCCACGAGCTAACAGAGATGTCCGCATCCCAGTTCTGACGTGGCCGCAGATATCGCCATCCCCCTTGTTCGCGGGGATTGCGTCTGGGTTTGACCTGCTGCTCACGCGTGAATTTGAGTGCGCGACGGATCGTCTCTGCGATCAGTTGTTGGCGTTCGCCCGGAACCATTCCGTAGACTTCGGTCAGCATCAGTCCTGCAATGGCATGGTTGTAGTTTCCCGCGTGCGACGCCCCATCGTGAACATGCTCCGCCTCGGGCTCCGCGGCGGAAAGAAGGCCATCCTCACGCTGACACGATTGTACGAATTCGACGGCCTTAAAGAGTAGGTCTCCGTGCGGTCCTTCTCCGGGGATATGCCCACGAGACAGAAACGCGAGAACGGCCAACGCCGTAATCCCAGGCTGCCCCGTCCCTGGCGCCTTGATCGAACCATCTCCTCCTTGCTGTGATGCCAAGTACACCAATCCCCGATCGACAGCCCTGTCAACTCGTTTCCATTGCGTGGCGTCGAGCACATCGATCGGACTCGGCTCGAAAGTGGCGATCTTATGCAGAACCGGATCGGCCGCATGAATTGGCTGAGGCAGTCGCCAAAACGGAAAAGTCAGAGCGCACCAAACCTCAAACGCCCCGATGGTGACGCGTGAAACGTCGTGCATTCAAAACTCCTCGGCCGAGCTCAATTGACTTCATCATCGTCGGGCATGAATCAAGCCGTCCACGTTGGGGGCTTTAACGAGAAAGCTGGAAGACGTATGCGTCAGGCTAAGACGAGATGTCATCGAAATCAACTGTTTGTCCGAAACGCTCGGCTATTTAAGCAGTCGAACAATCGGTTAACAAAAATTTGGTCGAAGCTCTCGTGAACACGCCTGCCCGTTGGGGTCTGTCCTGAACACGAGGAGCTCGCGAATCGCGGAGCTAGTGGTGATGAACGTATCCGTTCGCTAATCTGACGGCTGTGGTGGACCACCACTCGCACTTTGCTGTTCACAATTCGTCCTCGAATGGTGTGCGATCGTCCAAAAATATTCTCAGCGAGAGACTCCAGATGATTACAGTCGGAATGAATTATCACGTGCTGCCCGGGAAACAATCCGATTTTGAAGAGAAGTTCGCGGCCGTCATCGGCGCACTGCGGGCCGCCGCCGGTCATACCAGTTCCACCCTGTGGAAAGACGTGAGCGACGATGTGTCATACCTCATTACCAGCGAGTGGTCAGATGAGGCCGCGTTCAAATCGTTCATCAGCAGTGACGCTTTTCGCGCCGTAACAACGTGGGGCAAGGAACAGATTCTATCGGGACGGCCGCAGCATAAGATCTACAAGCACTAAGCCAGCAACTTGTAGAAGATCACGACGCTGTCGACTTCCGGAAGACCACAACTCCAAGCCGCGCCGGACCTGATCTCCGGCGTGCCACCTTTGCAATCGAGTCAATTCTCTCGATGGGTGAACCGCCGGTCACTTTGTGGTTTTGGCAGTCCGGAGATCGCGTTTCAAGTGTTCCAGCTCAAGTGGTGGTTGCTCGGTCCGACGCCGAAACTCGCGCCATTGCGTCAACGCTTCAGTCTCATGACCAGCGTCTCGATCGATGAGCGCGAGCAATCGTCGGGCCTCAACATTGTCGGGACGGATGTTGATCGCCGTCCGAAGGTGATCGAACGCGTCATCCAAGCGTCCGTGCCTTTGCAATAGTTTCGCGTACTCGACGTGTGCTTCAGCGAGGTTGGGATTCATCCGTAAGGCAATCTCACAACATTCAGCAGCTTTTTTTTCGTCATTTTGAGACGCGAAAAGCTGACCAATCTGAAGATAGACCTTGGGAAAGTTCGGAGCCAGTCGCAGCGCAGTTTGATAACACGCAGCGGCCTCGTTGACGTAGCCGAGGCTGGCCAGCACTCTCCCCAATTGATAATGCGTATTCGCCTGGTTCGGATCGATCTTGATTGCTTGCGTCAACAACATGCCCGCCTCTTTCGGGTGCCCCGAATCTGCTTTCAGAATTCCGAGCATAGTCAACGCGGTCGCATTTTCCGACGTGACGTCCGCCGTATGCTGCCACAGTTTTTCGGAGTCGCCCCAAAGCGCCAATTGATACGATGTCAGCGTCACCAAGGTCGCTACCACGACAGCAAGAGTCACGACGGGAAGCTGATTGGGCCGTGGCCTTCGTGCATCAATCCGAGACTGAATCCACTTCTGCCAGACACCTCCTGCGACGAGCGCCCAGGGAAGACATGACAGATAGGAATAACGGTCTGCCGCGATTTGCTGACCACTTTGAGTCAGCCCCAGCACCGGAGAAGCGAGGACAATGGCGCTCAGCCAGGCCGCCATTGCGCCTGTTGCGCGATAACTTCGGGCCAAAAACCCGAGCGAGAAAGTCATGACGCAAACAACGAGGATACTCAAAAAATATTCGGCCCCGAAGGGATCGATCGGCAGTCGGATCGGATAAAGAGGCGCAAGAGATACAGGAACGAGCGTTGTCCGTAAGTACCATACGATGCCGTAACAGCAAACGGCCAGACGTGCCGACAATGGATGCCGGTCCCAACTGAGCATGGCAGATGCTTGTTCTTGTCCGATCAATGCAAGCACCATGATCGGAATCGACAAAATCACATAGGGAAGTTTTTCGAGTAATCGTCGTTTCCTAACGATCCCATGGCTCTGATTCGCCGTCCAAAACAGCGGAAGTCGTCCTAGATACCAATCGAGAATCAGCAGGACGACGGGAAGTGTCATCCCAATCGCCTTGGAAAGCAGGGACAACGCAAAGCAAATTAATGACGCCATGAGCCAGCGGCGATTCATCGATGATTGATCGTTTCCGCCAAAAGCACATCCCCGCAAATAGCACAGAACAGACGCCAAGAGGAACGTCGTTGACAGCAATTCACGCCGTTCTGTAATCCAAGCGACGACTTCGACACGAAGTGGATGCAAACCAAACAACATAGCCGCACAGGCCGCACCCCAGACCGAATTGATATGCCTAGCGCCCTTTCTCTGTGAAGCCGATGATGAGACGTCGAGTAGACGACAGCCAAGGAAATAGACCAGAACAACATTTGTCGCATGCAAGAGCACGTTCGTCAGGTGAAATCCCATTGACCGTAGGTCACCAAGGGGCGTCTCGCCCCATACGACGTAGTCCAACGCCAGACTCATCCAGCTCAGCGGTTGATACGGCCCCATGTGCGTCGTGGTCCACATCCAGCGCAAATGAGAACCACTCAGCCCCCGAAATTCCCAGTTCTCGACGAAGTTCTTGCCATCGTCCCAATTCACGAACCCAAATACGATCGAAGGTGCATAGACGGCCAGGGCGAACAGAAACAACGCCGTCGCGACGACGCATGTCACAAAACGTTGCCCTCGTAAAGCAGGTGAATGTGGTACCTGCAGGTACGTTGCTGCGGCCGGCGAAACTGCTGAACTCACGATCTTCTCGGATCATCAACGGCGTACGACTTGCACAACACCCTACATGGATGCCATGAGCTCGCAATTGGAACAAAGTCGAAGAGCAAAGTTAAGTCAGGATCCACTGGAGACCTGCATGTTCGACATCGTGTTCGCCGCCCGCGGCCCTAACAGACTGTTGAAGTGACGGGGACTGGCTCCGACCAGATTAAAAAACGCCATGACATCGTGAATGCCGAGGTGCGGGCCCCCTTACTTCAACAGGCTGCTAACAAAGTCGCAAGCTTGAATTCGCACACACAACGCACGTCTCATCGACGCGCACAAACAACGGAATCCCATCCGAACAAAGGATTCTCCTCGGCGTCCATGATCGCTAGCCGGACGAACCGTTTCTCAGCACAATTGCGATCGGTCTTCGATCGACGTTTTGGCAAGTCAGTCTCCGAGACAGTTCTTTTACCAAACCGCTCGATACAATTCCGACGATTCCTGGTTGAGTGTCAGACAGAACGAAGTGTTGAGGTTAGACGTGGCCCTTGCGAAGCGCGTACAGTATTTCACCGAATCCGTGATCCGCGACATGACTCGATTGGCGGTACGCCACAACGCGATTAATCTTGGGCAGGGCATGCCCGATTTCGATGCCCCGCAAGAGGTCAAAGAGGCTGCGTGCAAGGCCATTCGGGACGGATATAATCAGTACGCCATCACCTGGGGCGCACCTGCATTGCGGCAGGCAATCGCCGAAAAGGCCAGGCGATTTAACGGCATCGAGTGTGATCCCGATACGCACGTCACCGTCTGCTGCGGGGCCACCGAATGTATGATGGCCACGATGATGGCGCTCATTGATCCCGGTGACGAAGTCATTATCTTTCAACCGTTTTATGAGAACTATGGCCCGGACGCGCTGCTGACGGGAGCAACTCCCGTGTGGGTCCATCTGCGCGCGCCACATTGGACGTTTGATCTCGATGAATTGCGGCGGGCATTCAGTCCGCGAACACGTGCCCTGATTATCAATACTCCGAACAATCCGACAGGGCATGTCTTTTCCAAAGTCGAACTCGAACAGATCGCCGCGCTTTGCCTCGAACACAACGTTTACGTCCTCGCTGATGAGATCTACGAGTACATTAACTTCTCTGACAAACCGCACATCAGTATCGCCACACTGCCGGGAATGTCCGAAAGAACCGTGACTATCAGTGGCCTTTCGAAGACGTTCAGCGTGACCGGTTGGCGATTGGGTTATTGCATCGCGCCGCCAGAGCTCACGAATGGCATTCGAAAGGCACACGATTTTTTAACAGTTGGCGCGCCACATCCGTTGCAGATGGCTGGTGCTGCTGCGCTGGCACTGCCTGATTCGTACTACGATTCGTTGCGCGCCGGATATCTTCGGCGAAAGGAAAAGTTCCTGCCGTACCTGAAAGCGGCGGGATTCAAATTCGACGACGTCGAAGGAGCCTACTACGTAATGACCGACATCGCAGATCTCGGTGCAACAGACGATACCGAGTTCGTGAAGTGGATGATTCGTGAGATCGGCGTATCAGCCGTGCCGGGCAGCAGCTTCTATTCTCCGCGCGAACGAGGTCGCACTCAAGTCC
Source organism: Schlesneria paludicola DSM 18645 (assembly GCF_000255655.1). Classification (NCBI taxonomy): domain Bacteria; kingdom Pseudomonadati; phylum Planctomycetota; class Planctomycetia; order Planctomycetales; family Planctomycetaceae; genus Schlesneria; species Schlesneria paludicola. The sequence continues at coordinate 1,130,938 of NZ_JH636435.1, forward strand.
GATTCATGTTCGCGAAGAAAGAGGAAACACTCGAAGCCGCAGGCGAGCGTCTGCTCCAAATCCGCGAGCGTCTTTCAGACTAAGAACCAGTAGAAGTCGACCAGAGCAACGACGGAATAGTTTTTCAAGCCTGAATTGAGACGTGGATGAACGGACTGTGAATTCGGCCAACGAACCTGCTGGAAATGCGCACGAACCGATCAGAATCGAGCGGCTGTGGAGCTTCCCTCCGATCACCAGCGAATGTTTGCCACTCAAGGTGCACTGTTTGGGGAACGCCGTATCGCAATGTTCGGATGCCCCGAGGCGACTTGCCCCCCTTCACGCTGCCAGATTACAGACAAACCGCCACGAGCGTCTTCGGCGAGGCCAGATCATGCGAGAGTTCTTCAGGGGTTGGAAACGCAAGGTCGGCATTGTCACACTGCTGCTTGCGTGTGCGTTCGCGGCCGCGTGGGTACAGACATTCTCAGCGTGTGACATTCTCATTTTGAAGTGGTTCTCCGTCGCGTCCTTCGAAAACGCGATGGGAATTATTCTTGAGACGAAACGCGCCGCGCAACGGAATACATTGATCTGGCAATACACCGACCACGCCGACATTGACTCTGTCCTCTCATCGGACGCTGAATGGAAATGGCAGGTTCTTGGTTTTGGGTACGTCAGCAGCCCTACGATCAAATCTGCCGCAATTTTGTTCATCCCCTACTGGCTCATCGTTGTCCCCCTAGCCGTGCTTTCGGCTTACCTCCTGTTCAGCAAGCCAAGAGTACGATCAGTGAAGGTGCCCATATGAGCTATTTCAAGCCTCTACGGCGCAAGCTTGGCGTCGTGACGCTGCTGATGGCGTGCGTGTTCATGGTAGGGTGGGTGCGCAGCAGATGGATTGTTGACACGTTTTGGATTGTGAGTGGCGATCACAGGATTGAAGTTTTTGTGTCGGTTCCGAATCACGCCGGCTGGTTCCGACTTCGCAGCATCGCTTTGGACAAGAAGAGAAGCCAATACGTATATTGACAGTCAGGTGCGGTTTCCAACAATTTGCGGACGAACAATTTAGACTTGCCTGAGCAACAAATCCTACGAAGTCGGTGATGCTGACGTCGCTCGCCGAATCATGCCTTACTGATCGATCGTCATCCCGCTGACGTTGATTTCCGCGTATCTGACCCAGCCGATCACGTATTGAGCGATCCGCTCCGAATCAAGCCATTGAGCCATGAACAGCGACTTCAAATCTCTACGACGCAAGCTTGGCATTGTCACACTGCTTCTGGCGTGCGCGTTCGCGGCGTGCTGGATGGCAAGCGTTGACAATCATCATGACGTTTGCATCTCTCGCGGACGTCAAACATTTGAAGTCTTCACTTCAATCAATGGGCAGATCACATGGAGTCACATCAGTGCGCCGGATAGTGTGAATGTGAATCTTGGGTGGACCCCTTACGCATATACTCCTCATCAAGCGGTTGAGTGGAGCTGGAGATCATGCGAATTCGGCATGGGGAAGATCCTCGTTGGTGATGCGAGGTTAGCCACGGGAGAATCATTGTTCGTGCCCTACTGGTCGATTGTTCTCCCACTGACGCTGCTCTCGGCCTGGTTGCTGCTCGGCCAGCCGCGGGCGAAGCTTTCGAAAAGCGTAGCCTAAATAGCCCTGAAATCGACGTTCAACTCTCCTTCTCCGTGGTTTGAGGTGTAGCCCTTTGTCACCAATTGGTGACATTCCAATTACGCTTTTGCAGAAATCGGCAGAAGCGCTTGGTGTCGCCTGGCAATTCTCATGTCGACTTTCAGATAATTCGAATCCTTTCCTGGAGAAGATAGTTCGCGGCACATCGTGTTTGACGGAGCCCTTCGTGCACATTTCGTGCGATAAGTCGATGCAACTCTTCTTGCAATATTGCCATCTGGATTGCCTTATGATTTTGAGCTTCGGTTGCGTGTGTTAGACGCGTTGTCCCAACTCAGCTTGCTGAGCAGCAGATAGACGGAAAGCACGCCCAGTGGCGCAATGGCATACATTCGGACGCACTCCGTGTCAGCCGGGCAAGGTAGTGATCTTTCCCGTTGATTCGGACACGAGCTTGGCCGGTTCCGCTGTGAAGAGTGTACTTCGGGCGAGAACGGGGTTTTGACGTCGGCATGGTGCGGCCTCTTTCTGAGGATCATGGAACCACACAAGAGGGTTCCATGCCGCACTGCCGGAAACAGAAGAGGGTAGGGAAGTGGTAGTTAACTCACTTCCCTACCCTATCTTTTCGCTTGCAGGTGACCGTAACTAACGGCCCAGCAATGTCTTACAGAGCTCCCCGACTAGGGCTCGAACCTAGGACCTAGCGGTTAACAGCCGCTCGCTCTACCGATTGAGCTATCGGGGAATGTCGTTCGACAGGGCTATTGATATTGAATTCGGCCGCTTGTTGCAAGCCCACAGGGGGACTCAAAAATTTGGCGGTGTTCGCACCTCTTTTCGGCTGTTTTTTGGGAAAACTTGCTCAAAAATTGTCGAGGCGAACTTGAACTGCCGGGATGAAATGTTCTCGACATCGCCGAAATCTAGCAACGAACTATTTGGCAGCCAACGAGACGCAAACCAGCTCTTTATCGTTGCGCGCAAAGACGCATTTGTTCGAGAACGCCGGGTGCGACCAGACGACATCGCGGCCAAAGCATTCACCCGTTGGATCGATCAAATGAAATCGGCTGATTTCGTCGTAACCCTTTGCCGACAAATGGGCCAGAATTAAATCACCGGTTTCGCTGAACAGAATGTATCGGTCGCCATTCTTCACGATGAAGACGGTCCCATGGTTTCCACGTCGCGTCCCGGTCGTCGCGGCGAATGTTTCCCACAGGCGTTTGCCGGTGCTCAGTTCGACCCCTCGTAGTTGTCCACCACGGCATTCGGCGCCGTACAAGATCCCTGCGTCGTCGATGATCGGAGTCGTGTTGGCCGCATAAACAGCGGTGTCGTTGCGGCCACGCCACACAACTTCAGCAGCCGGCTTTTTTGAATCGAGCTTGAGTAGCGCCCCCACATTGCCGATACCGCTCGCAAAAAGAAAGTCACCGTGCTTCTGCGGAATCATGATCGACATTCCGTAATCGGGCTTAAGCGGGATCGTCCAGTAAATCACCCCGCTTTCCGGATTCAGACTGTTGATGGCATCCGCGTGCCAGATCACCAGTTGCTTCACCCCTGCCGCTTCGATCATCGAAGGCGGACAGTACCCGATCTCGGTCGCAGAGAGACCTCGCCACAGCTCTTTTCCTGTGTCCTTATCGAAGGCGACGACCACGCTTCCTTCGCCTCCCACCATGCAAAACAGCCGTTGCCCATCGACGAGGGGCGGGCTGCTGAACCCCCAGATGGGAGTCGGTGCATTGAAGCTCTTCTTCAAATCCTTCGACCAAACCACTTGACCAGTTGCGGCGTCCAGACATAGCAGATTGCCTTCGGCCCCCTGCGTGTAAACCTTGCCTTCGTGTACGGTTGGGGTCGCGCGCGGTCCCGATGGATAGGAAATATTATACTGAACGGAATCAGAATGTCGCCAAACGGTGTCGCCCGTCTCGGCATCAAGGCACAGGACGCGTTCTTCTCCAACAAGCGTGCGCCGTGTACCGGGATCATTGCCCGTTTCGCCTGACTTTTTCACATAGTCTGTGATGTAGACTTTTCCCGCCACGACCACGGGCCCCGAATACCCGAGACCGACGGGGACTCGCCATTTCGCCGTCAGCCCCTGTTCAGGGAACTTTTCGATCAGACCGGACTCACGCCAGACTCCGTCCCGATTGAGCCCCAACCACTGCGGCCAATCGTCCGCATGGGTCAACCCCGCATTAACGGTAGCCGTCAACATCAACGCGATCATCCAGGAATTCTTCACCACGATACTCGTTCCATCTACAGGAAGTTGAACTTCGTCGAGAGACACTACGAAATGATCACCGGTCCGCACGAGGCGTTGGCAAGATTGTAGACAAGGACCACCGAACGAACAGGGGCGGAGCGCTCACAACACGCTCCATTGGCAGTCTGCAAATGGAGCCGGCCCGCATTTCGAATTTACCAATGCGGCCGAGTATTAACATCCACCGATTCTCGGCTTAGCAGCCTATTGAAATAACGGCAACAGACTCCGCCCAATTTCAAGAACACCCGGGTGTCGTGAATGCCACGGTGCCCGCCTGATTTTGCTCAACAGGCTAATTTTAACAGCCTGTTGGAGTGGCTGCGTTACGAGACCGCGACCTTCACAACCACTTTGACAACCTCCTTCGGAACGGGAGGATTTCCCATCGCGAGACAAGGAGCGTGAATATCCTCGGGGTAGAAAATCATGATTGTGCCCATCGGAGCCTCGAAATATTCGGTTCCCGGCTCGTAGAAGATCACATCTTTCTCGTCAGAGTAGGGCGTCTTTACGACGGGAGCCTTCTCAAGCTGGGCGATACCAATCTTTTCGCTACCGCCGGCCATGAACTGGACGTCGATGTATTTACGATGAGATTCCCAGACGGCCTGTTCCGGAAGCCGCGTCTTATAACGTTGAACGATGCTGACCAACTTTTTTCCGTCGAGTTCGTATTGTCCGCTTTCCACATGCGTGAAGTCTGTACTTCCCAGATATTCAATCGCGCGGACGATCCCACTGGGAAGGTGAGCATACTTGGCATAGTTCTCGATGCTGTCGACAATCATCGCGGACCTTTCGTCGTGGAAACGTAGAGAACAGAGCGATCTCGATGCCAACAACGGCACTCAATTTTGCTCGAAGGTGGATTGGACGAACGACCTGTTAAAATCACGAGGACAAGCACCTTGATCTTCACGTTGTCATGGTGTTTTTAATTCAGCTCGGAGCCGGCTTCCGCGATTTCAACTGGACCCTCAAGGTGGACCAGGCTCAACGCCGACATCCGCCTTGAAGCGAAGGTTTACAACGAAACCGGACATGCGGAAAGTGCAGGGGACGATTCCAAAGCGATTTCGATCATGACGTCTCTGTACTGGCGTTTCTCAAGGAGTCCTAAAGACGATAATCTTCCCCGTAAAGATCTGTTTCACTTCCCCAAACTGATCGTGTGTCTCGCTCCGGACCGTCGCAATCCCCCGATCGGGTCGCGATCGCGACGTTCGAATCTCGAGAATTTCGCTTTCCACCTGCAGAATCGAACCTGGACGAGTTGGAGTCGGCCAACTGAGTTCCGCTCCGGCGCCGATCAGTCCACCGGCGAGTGGCAAGCCACTCTCGACGAGCAGCCGCATCGTAATCGACGCCGTATGCCAGCCACTGGCGACGAGACCGTGGAAGAACGAGTCTTTCGCCGCTTCGGCATCGAGATGAAACGGTTGAGGATCAAATTGGGTTGCGAACTGCTTGATCTGAACCTCATCAACCAAATACGTTCCACTGACGAACTTTTGTCCCACCGTGAGATCTTCGAGGTAGTACTTGCGTCCCGCTTCAGGCAGCTCTGGATTGCTCATCGTTTCGACCTCATTGATTTGAAAGCGCACCGCCAAACGACAGATTGAACTGGCGGCACAGCCACTTGGTGCTGACAAGCTTACGAGTATCGTCCGCAGGCCCGTTGGCCTGCTTGCAACGAGTTCATCAACTTGTCACGAGCTTCGAAGCTCCGCACGACGCTGCCCCAGGCACTCACGGACACCTTCGGTCGCTGTCCAATTGTCGCAGATCGAAACCCGGAATCAATGAGACGACGCCAGCGGAAACCAAACGTGAACGGTGGTCCCACGTCCCGCTTCCGACTCAATATCCAGGTGGCCGCGCATCAGTCCGGCACGCTCCTGCATCGTAATCAATCCCATACTCGCACCTTCGAGCGCTTCCGCCGTGGCCTTTGCAACATTGAAACCGTTGCCGTCATCGTGAATCGCCAAATAGAGTTCGTCATTCCGCAATCGCAGGTCGACGTCAATCCGTTTCGCGCCGGAATGGCGCAGCGCATTGGTGATCGCTTCCTGCGAAATTCGAAAACAAACGATCGCCAGATCCTGGGGGATCTGAATCTCCACCGGATTCACGTCAATCTTTGTCTGAATTCCTGCGAGATCCGCTTGCTGCCGCAAATACCAGTGCAGCGCCGCAACCAACCCCAATTCGTTCAAATGCGGCGGCCGCAAGTTCAGCGACAGATTTCGAACTTGGCCGATCGCGCGATCAATCATCTCCATCGTTTCCAACACACGGGTGTTCACAGACGTTTCCGTGGCATCTTGCGACCGCCGCAGATTTAGCTTCATCGCCGTCAGCAGTTGACCGATCTCGTCGTGCAACTCGCGGGCAAAATGCTTAAGTTCAGACTCCCTGGTCGAAATCAACTGCCGTGAGAGATACTCGAGACGAACGCGACTCTCGCGCAGTTCATCTTCTGCCAACTTGCGTTTCGTGATGTCGGAAAAAGTCACCGCCACTGCGGAGGGGTTGGCAGTCGGCCCGATAGGGACGGCATTGACCGAGATCCAAACCAATTCCTCTGAGGGCTGATAGACACCCATCACAACATCGCATTGTGGAACACCATTCTTCAGACAAATCTTTGCGGGATGAGCGTCCACGCCCAATTCCGATCCATCTTCGTTGATGGCACGCCAGCATGAATGAAGCGAAGTGCAGGCGCTCACGGGCGTTTGAGCCAAGCCCAGAATTCGTTCAGCACTTCTGTTGCATATCTGAACCCTGCCGTCACGCGTCACGAGCATGAAGCCCTCTTGAATCGAGTCAATCGCCACTGAGAATAGTTCTTTGCTCTCGCTCAATTTGGCGGCAGTTAACTTACGCTCTGCGATCTCGGTTCTAAGTGACTCATTCGTCGCGCGAATTTCCGCCGTTCGGACGACGACTTTGTTCTCTAGCTCAAGATGAGCCTGTCTCATTGCCATGACGACACGCCGACGAGACCAGATCAAACCAAAGCCAGCGATCGCACCTAAGACGCGGTACTGAAAAAGCGCGGTATTACGGACGGATTCCATGCGAAAAATGGGTGGAACCAGAAATGCCGCCAGGACAACTCCCGCATACAATAGAAACTCAGCGCGCCCCCGAACGAACGTCCCCACATAGATGAGGACCAGAATATAAAGCATGCTCCACGAGCGATCGAATGGGCGGAACGCATCCATTGCACACGTCACTATCAGGAGCAGGACGCCCAAGGCGACATGCCTCATCTTGTTGACGTCGAACCTGCTCTCAAACGCCTGCGACGAGGCCATGGAATCCAAGTCCATTTGCTATCCGTGTCAAACGGGTTCAGGGAACACATTCCAAAGATCAAAACGTCACTGTGAGCATCTATTACCCGGCATTTCCGACTCGCGTCGCAGGAGTTCCCACGACTTCATGGCCCCGTTTCGCTGAAATCATCCTTTTGGCTGGGCACGTTGCTGTTCGATCTTCGCAAAACGGGTGATGCCAGCAAAGCAGGATCAACCACCTACGTTGAAACACGAACACAAGCGGCAACAGAATTTCTGCTGCAGGCGTTCGCTTCCGCGACGAGAGATCTTGGCAGAAATCATCAAATTCGCCAACACGATCCTCAGGCACCAGACGTCACACAGATCTTGAACGAGCAGGGACTGGCTCGGCACAGATTCGAAAATATTTTGCCATCATCAATACGATCGCCTTCTGCCCCCATTTTTTGAACGGGAGGCTCGCCCTGCAGGACATTGACATCTGAACTTAGAGAATTAATTCCAGACCGTCGCAAGCTCTCAATATTACAGAAAAAACAGAAACCGAGATTATGCCAATTTCCGACCGACACGAGCAAGCGAAATTGCAAATCCGCATGAGACAGCAATTCATCTGGCCCGCTTCAATGGATATTTGAGGCGTTTGTTCAAGAACTCCTGCAGCTTCAGTATTGAATCCGCTGGCCGATCATTCCGCCTCATCAAAATCCCGCTGTCAATGGGGCGAACCTGATTCCCCAGCGACTGAACCGCCAGGCGCCTTCCTTTTGTCACGGCTCCCGAAGCATGCAGTGGTACAATGGCGATTCCCATTCCCGACTCGACCATTCGCACAATCAGATCCGTGTTCGTAGCCTCGAACTCCACCCGCGGCGTCAAACTTTGCCTCTGGAATGCTTCGACAACATGACGCCGCCCCGTTGATCCGCGTTCGTACATAATCAATGGGAACGGTTCAAGATCGGCGAGTCGAATTCGGCGTTTCATCGCGAGCTGATGTTGCGGTGGTGTGATCAGACTCCATGACATCGAAAACAAATGCCGATAGACGAGATCAGGCGACGATTCATAGGGTGCCGCGACCCCAAAACAGATCTCCTGCGACTCCAGCAGCGATTGTTCGATCTCCTGCTCGGTCCGTGCACTCAGTCGCACGTGCAAATCCGGATAAGAAAGATGGAACTCCTGGATGACATCAATCAGTGAATATGCGATCAAATACTGACTGGCAACCACATGCAGTTCTTGCGGAGTTTCTGTCTCTTGAAACACGTTGCAAAGCTGTATCGCACGTTCAAGAAAGGCCTCGGCGTAGGGCAGCAGTTGGTGACCTTGAGGAGTCAACGGACTGCGCCGCCTGGGACCACGATATTTGTAGTACAACTCCGCTCCTAACAGTCCTTCAAGTACGAGCAAACGACTGCGCAGCCCCTGTTCTGAAATAAACAATGCTTCGGCAGCGGCTCGCAGGCTTCCTTGCCGCGCCAGTTGTACGAACGCCGACACTTGATCTGTCGTGAGCGAACCTATCGCCGCTTGAATCACGGGCCACCTCTCTTTTCCCACCGGCCTTATAACGTAAAAATCGTTTTATAATATTATAAAAACAATTTTTATAGTTTCCTATTCAGAAGTACCATGGATTAAGAATCCGCAAAAGGGGCCGTAGCAATCCGGCCCACGAGTCAGCGGAGCAATGATTTGAATCCACATTTTTGCGCGCTCACACACTTCGAAAGGGACCTTGTATGTACCTCTACAGGCCTGGAGTATGGGTATGCATCCTATCCCTGTTCGCGCTGGCGACGCCGTGTGCCGCGGAAGACATCCTGAGAGTCCACGAGTGGGGGACATTTACGTCGTTTCAGGATGAAAAGGGGCTGAGCTTCTCTCGAATCAACACCGACGATGAGCCGGTTCCGAAGTTTGTGCACCAATTGCTTTATGAAGGTCCGTTTTCTCCCACGCAATTGCCACGACGTGTTGAGAAAGGCATCACTCGCTCCCACCCCGAGGTTACCATGCGGCTGGAAACGCCTGTTACCTACTTTCATCTGCCAAGCACCCGAAAGGAACTTGTTCTCGATCTCTCGGTGACATTTCACGGAGGGTGGTTGACCGAATTCTTTCCCAAGGCGGTCGCCGAAGTCGATGGAACCACGATCACCAACGGCAAAACTCTCGAGTTACGCGAGACGACCATCGGGGGACTTTGCTGGAAGGGAGTTCGCCTGGGTGGAGACGCACTGGGACCGAATACCGACGATCACGTCTGGCTGGCTCCGCGCAACGTTCGCGCAGCACAAGTGACTGTCGGCAACGAGAGCGAACGATTCTTGTTCTATCGCGGAGTAGGCCATCGCGATGCTCCGCTTCGCGTTGTACGCGACCATCACAAGAACGAGCTTCAGATACGAAGCCCCTCGGGCGGATCATCCGGGCGAGTCAAATCCCCCCTTGCAATCGCCAGGATCTGGCTCGCGGAGATCACACCGGCCGGCACGGCCGCCTTTCGCTGTTTGCCCGCAATTACCTTGACGAACGAAGCCAACCAGACACTGGCTGTCACCTCTGCTACATTCACCGCCGGAGAATTCTCGAAAGCAAACATGCCGCAATTGCGAGCAACGATGCACGCGGCACTCGTCGAACAGGGGCTCTTCGACGATGAGGCGACGGCAATGCTCAACACGTGGGAATTATCGTATTTTCAAAGTCCTGGGCTAAGACTCTTTTTCATGCTGCCTCAGGCATGGACCGACGATGTGCTGCCGCTGAACGTGTCTGTCCCGGCGGAGGTCACGCGCGTGATGGTGGGCCGGATCGAACTCGTCACACCGCGCCATCGTGAACTGCTCCAGCAGATCGCCGCATCACCACCGACTAGCTTGAAGGAGGTCTCGCAAACACTGTCCTCACGGCAAACGAGTGCGTCACCCTTGGAACGCAAACAATATCTCGCGCTGGCATCGGGTCGCGACGATCCGACCAATTTGGGAGTGCCAATTCCAGAAAGCTATCGCGCATTTTTGGCATTGGGCCGCTTTCGGACGTCACTTTTACTCGACGATCGAGCTCCAAAAAACTTGCAGAAAACACTGCGACCATTCGCTTGCGAGGTTGAATCACCTGGACAGGGGCAGGAGGTCCATAAACGAGATGAACGAAATCAACTGGAGCGGACGACTAATCGCCTCGCGGCGTTTCAGCGGCAAATTGACTCCGTTCGAAACGACGAAGATTCTGCATCGCACACCAAGCCCGTGCTCTTCCTTGGCGATTCGTCCATCGTGCGATGGGATCTCGCAAGCTCGTTTCCAAACCAGGCAACAACGCGACTGGCAATCCCTGAGTTGCAGCTTGCCGAAATCAGCTCATGCATGCGTCAGATTGCAATCTCGCACGAACCACGCGTGATCGTACTGCAGGCTGGGGAACTGGAAGGAAGACAGGGAGTCGCTGCGAAAGAACTGCTTTCCGATTTCCGCGCGATCGTCAAAGAGGCCCATGATCGGTTACCAACAACACGAATCGTCATCCTCGCGATCAGACCCAGTATTCGGTACTGGGATCACTTCGAAAACCAATGTGAACTGAACAGTTTGCTTAAAAAATATTGCCAGACAGATCAACGACTTACGTTTGTCGATGTCGTGACGCCAATGTTGGAAGGCGATGGAAAACTTCGTCCTGAGTTGTTTTTGAAAACCGGGACCGACTTGAGCCAGCAGGGATATCAGATCTGGTCAAATCAGGTTCTGAACATCCTGCCAAACGACGACGATTTGAGGCCATAGCACACAGCCCGCAGTATTCGGTAGCCGTTCGCAATACCACCCCAGAATGACTTCAATAAAAAGTGTGACAGACTCAACTTCCGTCTTGTGTCGTGTCCTGCGCCGAGCCCACAATCCATGCCACAATCACCGCACCGGCACCATTCGGCACTGATGATGCATTGTCCAACGTGTACTTCGACCTACATCCAACGCAGTTCCAGACGAAGTCCGTTACCTGTCGGGCGTCTGCTTTCACTCGCCCGATGTCTGGATTGTGGCCGTCTATTCCACGTACCGTTCTGGCGACAAATCGATGTCCCCAGCCGATTGGGCGGACCACCGTCGACGCCGCAAGATCATCAACAAATCATGGCCTCTCACGCTTCAGTGACCCGGTACGAGTAATTCAACCCACGCCGTCTTTCATCGCGTTTTCCCGAACCGCTCATTGCACCAGATTGCGATCAGTCACTCATCACAGCTCGTTTTCGGAAGAAATTTCGCGTGCAAGTCTTGCAGAGAAGGGCAACTTCCTGCTTGAACGAATAGGAAACGCCTGCTATGGTTCTCGATTCACGTGATCGAGTACAACATCAACCTTGGTGAACACGACGGGAGACTGTGGCGAATGGGCGTCAAGAAGACAGGTAAAGGGCGACGGAAACTCGGTCGGAAGAAGCGGAAGATGCGAAGCAAGATCCGTCACCGCAAGTAATTGACAGACAATAAGATATCGCGAAAAGGCAGGCTCAAATTCAGGCCTGTTGGGTCGCGTAATTCTAATGATAGTTCGTGCGAAGCCCGGCATCTCTGTTGCCGGGCTTTTCGCGTTGTCTCACTGCGATACCGCCCGAAATGTCGCGTTCGCAAATCATTGCCTGGGACACCTTAAACCGCCAGATCGTCGGTTGCACTCGATGTCCGCGGTTGCGGAAGTATTGCCAGGAAGTTGCCCAGGAAAAGCGCGCCGCCTTCCGGGAATGGGAGTATTGGGGACTTCCCGTACCCAATTTCGGCGACCCATTTGCTCGACTGATGATTGTCGGCCTGGCACCGGCCGCACATGGCGGCAACCGCACCGGTCGCCTGTTCACGGGTGATGTCAGCGGAGACTGGTTGTATCGCGCCCTTTTCAAAGCCGGATTCTCCAACCAGCCGACATCAGTCTCTCGGGACGACGGGTTGGAATTATACGATTGCGCCATCACTAATCCCTGCCACTGCGCCCCACCGGTGAACAAGCCAAACGCCGACGAAATTGCCAATTGCTCTGAGTGGTATGACCGGACGGTGGAGTTGCTGCCGACACGTGTCATCGTTGCACTGGGACAGACGGCCTGGCAGAAAGTGATTCGACACGCCGCCAAACTCAAATGGCTCAGCGGCAAACGTCCCAAATTTCGTCACGGACTCGAGGCGCAACTCGACGGCAATCGACTTCGATTGCTTGGCTGCTTTCATCCGAGCCCCAGAAATACGTACACCCGGCGTTTGACCGAACCGATGCTCGACGCAGTCTTCACCCGCGCTAAAGAACTGCTTGATGCAACGCCGCTCCGCGAACAGCCATCCACAAACGCGTGAAGCGCTGATAACGCTATTTCGCATCGAGCTGACGGCGAAGCTGTTGCGCGGCGACAAACTCGGGCTGAACACGCAATGCCGCGTCAAGATGTTGACGCGCCCGTGACCGGTCACCGCGTGTCATGGACAGCACCGCCAGATTGTAATGGGCACGAATATTTTGCGGGTCGAGCTGTAATACTCGTTCAAAGCGTGCGGTACTCTCGTCGAACCGTTTCAAACGAAATTGGAGTTCACCCAGATTCTGATTGATCTCAACGCGATTTGGTTCAAGTTCAACTGCTCGTTCGAACGCGTCCCGCGACTGGATGAGTTGCCCCATTTTTCCATGAATCACTCCGAGATTATTGTACAGCTCAGAACGATCCGCGTTCGGCCTGGCCAACTGTTGTTCAAAGTGCTTGAGCGCGGCGAGGAACTGTTCCTGCGCCGCGGCGGTTTGCTGCATTGCCAGATAGCAATCCGCCAAATAGCCGTGAAGTTCGGCCAGACTCTCCGTGTCCGGACCATCTTTTGGGGAATGCTGCAGAGCTCGCTGAAAGAGATCCGCCGCCTCGAGGTAGCGCTGCTGATCAAAGCGAACTGCAGCCAGGTGATATTGAGCCATCCAGCAGTTGGGATTGTCGGCCACCGTTGCCGTCCAGAGCGATTCACGATCTCGATAGTCGAAACAGCGCAAGAATGTGGTCCCCACCATAACCAGCAGCAAAGTAGCAGTCCCCCATGTCACCAGGACCGAGAAAACACCGTTCTGTTTTATGAATGAGGCCACAGAGGCAACAACGAGCGCGATCAGCCCGATGCTGGCAAGATACTGAAAATGATCCGCCACGAACGAATATCGCATCGGATAGACGTTGATAAAGCCAAGTGCCGGAAACAACGTGCCACCATAAATCAGGCAGGCGGTGAATGGACCACGTCCCCATCGGCGGGCTCCCCACCAAAGAGCCACCAGCAAAAGGACCGCAGCAACCAGAGCCCCGCACATCCACCAGTTGTCACTGCGAATTTGCCATTTGGGATAGATGAAAATGAGTGGCCAAGGCCAGATGAGCTTGCCGGCATAAAACCAGACGATCCTCGCCGCGATCAGGCACCGCTCCCACGCCGTCCAATTCCATTCAATTCCCTTCGCTCCGACATGATGTGCTTCCAGAGAGGCAGTGTTCAGGCCAGCCGCCAACCCAAGTACAAACATCGGGGCAAGCGGTGCCACTAGTCGCCACGACAAGCGTTCCTGTTTCCACCACAGAACCAGCACAATGACGGCAGGAAGAGAACAGGTGACGGATTTGCTGAGCAGCGCACATGCGTATGTGAGGAGCGACAGCGAGTACCAGGCTGTGCGCGTCGTTGCTTTGACCTGACCATCACTGACGGCGAATCGCCAGTACGCCTGGAATGCGAGCAGCGAAAACAGACCAGACAAGACATTTTTTCGTTCGGTGATCCAAGCGACGGACTCAACATGGACGGGATGAATGGCAAAAATCACTGCCGCCCAAAAGGCCCCTGGCACACGTAGCGTGGTCAAGATTCGAGACAACAAAATCGCATTGATGCCATGCAACAACACGTTGTCAAAGTGAAAGCCAACTGGATGCAGTCGCCACAGTCGGTACTCGAGCCAGTACGAAGTGAAGACCATCGGATAGTACTGCGGCGTCGATCGGGGGGAGAACCAGATCTGCCACAGTCCGCGTCCGCTGCGCAGGTGAACGTTGTTCGTCAGATAGAAATCGTCATCCCAGATATACCCCGCCGACAGGACAGGCAGATACGCGACAAAAACCAATCCCAGCAGTAAAAATGCGTTCCGCAAGCCACTCGGCCCCACCTCGTCATTGCCACCAAACGTCCAAAGCGACACGGTTGGTTTCCCCGCAGACTGTGGATAAAAGGATGTGCGGCGCGAGCAAAAGGACAATGCCCAACCCTTTCCCATCTTTGGGGCTCACTGCATCGATCGATGCCGCCAACAATGCGGAAGCGACACAATGCTAATAAGCCTTCAATTGTAACGGCACCGCACCAAATTCGACTTTAAAGACGCAAGCCCTCCGCATGATGCCACCGCTCAACAACGCCGAACGTATTTTCGTTGAACCGTGCCTCGCAGAGAATCGCGCCATTTCGACCGAGCGACAACATCTGATGGCCACGTCCCCGCAAGCAGCTTTCCAAACATTTGGAAACAAAGTCGATTCTCGCGCAGCGAAATTCTAAACGGCTGCTATCGTCATCAAACCAAATCAATCCGGTTGATTGCAACGATCGCTTGATCCATTCGGGAGCCCGCGATGAAACACATTCGTCAAACGGAATGCGTGCCGACTCAGGACGCGCTGATGACCGTCAATATGGCCCCCTGCGAAGGAGACACATTAGTCGAAAGACTTCAGGGCCCAAATCAAGTTGATCATTTAAAATCGATGATCATCTTGGTTTGGGCCCTGAAACATAGGATGTTGATCATATTGCTCATGCTGATCCTCGAAATCACGCTCAAGTTCAACTCGCCGAAAATCGGTGGTTTACGCAATTTAGAGGGCCTTATCCGCGGTCAATCGGTAGTTGATTGCCACGTAACCTCACTCCGATGTCATGGTCAACCCGCGGATTTGGTTATCGCGGCAGCCATGTCGCGAGGCGTTGTCGGAAGGACTTTTGAGGCGACTTTGAGGCCTTACGTTCTGGTGACGACTTATCGTCACTTGGACGATCGAGGTTTGGCGTCTCACGCGGACTGCGCTGCTCGGGGTCGCGGTCAGACTTGGGTCGGAAAGAATCTGGTATTGGACTCGATTTCGGTGACGGAGGCACATCTGGAAGGCTTTCCTCCAGGGTCGGCAGCTTAATCCCTTCATAGTCGACTGCCGGTGGTTTCGCATTCAGATTCACCGGCGGCTTCAAGTCATACTTTTCTTCCGACGGTTCGTCGGTGACGGGATAGCGATCACCGTTAGTCGACGGTCGACTGGTCATCGGATAACAGACATCAGGTGCAAACCGGCCCAATGGGCCCACAGCACCAAACCGTTCCTCAAAAAATGTCACTCCATGCGTTTCGAGAATCGTTCCAGATTGCCGCTCTAGCGTCGCCAGAGTCGTGTTGTACGTCGACAGGGCATTGGCTTCGTTCGAAATCGCGTTGCCCCAATCGGTGACGGCCTGAAGAACGTTGATCAGAATTCCCTGGCCCGTCCTGAAGAGCGCCAACTGATAGTCCAAGTTGATCTTGGCCGCCTCACGAACCTCGCGAAACGCAAGGTATTGTTCGTATGCTTGATCCATGTTTCGTAGATTCGTCGCGAGAAGATGCGACGCGTTGTGATAACCCTGTTGTAGATTGACCCGATCGCGGGCAATGACTAGCTCGCGTTGCCGCAGTTGGGAACGAGCCTGCCGCAACCCCAGGGGTACCGAGAAATTGATTCCCAGCGTCCAATCATTGAAAGTCCCCGACCGAAGCGTTGCTCCGTTCGGCATGATTCCGTCCAGGCCGTTCCAGCGATACATCGCGACGCCGTCAAGTTGAGGCAGGGCAGAATTGCGTGCGATCAGAATCTGCTGTTCGTCTGCCTCGATGATCAATTTCAGTTCGACTAGATCTGGACGTCGCTCCGATGCGATTTCGAGAATCTGCGACCAGTCAGGATGAAATCGCTCGTCAGCGGGCGGGGTGTGAGGCACCAGTCGCATCTCATCGGATGGAGGCAAACCAATCAGATTGCGAAGCACACCTTCGCGTTGAATCATATTCGCACGCGACGTTATCAAATTCGCGCGAGCATTCGCCAACGAGACCTGTGCCTGCGAGCGATTGGCACGGTTGTCGATGTCTGATCGCACGCGGGCTTCAACTCGAAGCACAACCTGCTGAAGCTGATCGATCTGCTGTTGCTTGGACCAGACGTCGGTGCGTGCCGCGACCAGCGCCCAATAGGCCTCAATCGTACCGCGAACCATTTCCTGGACCGAATCTTTCAGCACGAAATACGACAATTCCGTGTTGATTCGTGCGATGACGATCGGTGCCATGTTTGGTCCAATCCCCGCACCGCGCAACAAGGGCTGCGTGTAGTTGATATTTGCCGAGTTCGCCGTCTGAGGATTGAGCGGCGACAGTCCAGGAAGAAACTGAGAGTTGGTCGAGGTGTAACCAAAACCGGCAACGCCTCCCAGTGCGTTCTGCTTCGTCAGTGTCGTCGCGCTCGTAAACAAATCGCTGCGATTGCCAGGAATCAGTGCGCGGGTGGGATCGAATGGATCAAAAATCGCGTTCGGACTATTCAGGCGAGTCCAGGTGTTCGTCACCGAGACGACCGGATCGAATGTCGCGTTGGCCTGATCGATCGTGGTGTTCGTCACTGCCGCATCATAGATGGTCTGACCGCTCGACTGAGCTGTGGCCCCTGCCAGTATTCGAACAACATCCGTGTGTTCGAGCGACAGGCGAATGACGTCATCGAGCGAGACGGGCATCGGAGTCAGTTCCGCAGTGCTCGACACTGTCGGCGGCGGAACCGAGTCCCGCATTCGGTACTTTGTCAATTGTGACGGATCACGTACCGAGATCGAACGCTGCTCGGGAAGCAGCGTCGGGAGCACTCTTTGCGCGGACGCTGACTTTGCGGATTGTGAAAAGACGATCAGCAACACCGCGAGCAGGCGAATCCTGTGATTGGCATCCATACCAAAACACTCTCACCGACAATAATTTCGAATCCGCAATGTTCATCGTCGGAACTAGAACCGAGAACGAGAATCATTCTTCGAATCCGCTTTGTAAGACCTGTAGGGCCTGTTGAAAGTCTGTCGTGTCGCAAACGATCCCACCGTCACGCAACACCACGACTCGCTTGGCATTTTTTGCCACATTGATGTCGTGCGTGACCAGGATCACAGTAATCGACGACATTTCATTTAATTCGCGAAAAAGGGAAATCACTTCGCGACTGGTTTTTGAATCGAGATTCCCTGTCGGTTCGTCGCCCATCAGAATTGCCGGTTCATTCACCAGCGCCCGCGCGATCGCCACACGCTGCTGCTGCCCGCCAGACAACTGGCTGGGGTGATGGTCAAGCCGATTGCCAAGTCCAACAAGTGTCAACTTTTCGACGGCGCGCCGACGACGCTCGGCCGAGGAAATATGTCCGGCGTAAAGCAGCGGCAATTCGACATTTTCCAGAGCCGAAGTTCGTGAGAGGAGATTGAAGTTCTGAAATACAAAGCCAATGCGGCGATTGCGAATGCGGGCTCGATCATCGTTCGACATCGTCGAGATTTCCTCTCCTGCAAGGCGATAACTGCCGGACGTCGGTCGATCGAGACAACCAAGGGTATTCATCAGCGTACTTTTGCCCGATCCAGACGGGCCAATCAGGGCAATGTATTCCCCCTGCTCGACGGAAAGCTGTGCATTTTTCAATGCATCGACCTTCACCTCGCCCAGGTTGTAGACCTTGCACACATCGCGAATTTCAATCAGTGCCACGTCCAATATCTCTTTCGGAAACGGAGGACCACACTTAACGCCCATGGACGACAAGAATCGGTATCTCCGCCAAAAACTCATTCGTCCCGAGCTGTATTAGCGCAGGAAGTGCGCGATGACTGCTTGCGACACCCTCGCCATTTTGGGACGCTGGCTCTTCGAGATTGTCTCGATTCGCAAAAGTTTCGTGACAATTCTGGTGCCTCGATCATATTCTCTTCCGGGTTGGTTCGACATGGCCCGCTACTATAAGTTCAAAACGGCAGATGAATTGCAGGCAGAAGCGAGAAAACTGGGATCAGAGTTGCCGATCTCGGATGACTTTTCACCTCTGTTCAAGCCCGTCGCGATTGGTTCTCTGACGGTCGGAAATCGATTCTGCATCCAACCAATGGAGGGCTGTGACGGAACTTTGGAGGGTGCCCCCGATGAATTGACATTTCGGCGATATCGTCGATTCGGCGCAGGCGGCGCGAAACTCATCTGGGGTGAAGCCACTGCGATTGACGGCGATGCACGGATGAACCCACGACAACTTTGGCTCTACGATCGGACGGCCGCTTCAATTGAACAGATGCTCACTGTCTGTCGTCAGTCGCATCGCGAGACCTTTGGGAACGAAGACGGGTTCGTAGTCGGTCTACAACTGACACATTCGGGCCGCTACAGTTTCCGCCGACCTCAGATCGTCATGCACGACCCACTGCTCGATCCGCTCACGATCGACAAGTCCACGGGCCGAACGGTCGACGCCTCGTTCCCACTGCTCACAGATGATGACCTGAAGCGAATTGAAGATCAGTATGTGGCGGCAGCGCAATGGGCCGCCCGGATCGGCTGCGACTTTGTCGATATCAAACAATGCCACCGCTATCTGCTTTCCGAGTGCCTGGCCGCCAAACTGCGTCCAGGACCCTATGGCGGGTCGCTGAATCATCGCCTGCGGCTTGTTCAGAACATCATCTCCAGAATTCGTGCGGAGATTCCTTCTCTAGTCGTTGTCTCGCGTCTCAATGTCTACGACGGAGTTCCATTTCGAAAACAACCTGACGGGAGTGGAAAAGCGGTGACGCATTCAACCCCCATTGAATCAGCGTTTGGTGTCGATCCGAACCACCATGAGCGATTTGACTGGACTGAACCACGTCAGGTGGCCGCATGTCTTGGAAAGTGGGGTGTTGCCGCGCTGAATGTCACCGCCGGCAACCCTTATGCAAACCCACATGTCTTGCGGCCTGCAGAGTTTCCGCCGATTGACGGCTACCAGGCCCCAGAACATCCATTACGGGGGGTTTTACGACATTTTGAGGCAACGGCCGAGATCCAACGTGCTGTTCCTTTGGTTCCCGTGATCGGAAGCGCCTATAGTTGGTTACAGGACTTCGCGATCCACGCCGCAGCCGGGAATTTCCTGGCGGGCCGATGTTCGCTGGTCGGACTTGGACGAGCCACATTGTCTCAGCCAGATTTTGTGAAACAATTGATGGACCATGGCCAACTGAACCGTAAGACCGTCTGCCGAACCTTCTCCTACTGCACGAATCTCATGCGGGCAAAAGACCACCCGCTTGGACAAACGCCCACCGGATGCCCGCCTTTTGATAAAGAAATCTACGGTCCACTTTTTAAAGAATTGCAAGAAAAGCTGGCCCGTTAAGAACATCTGTCAATGTGAACATTCAAACAATGAATTAAGGTTTTTGCGGGAATCCGCCTTGCGGCCCGATACATATCAACCTATTTTTGTGCAATCGCACGGATGCGACAGCCGCGACCGTCTACTTCGATTTCTCCCTGGAGGCTGGACTTCATGATGAGGATTCAACTTCGCGAATCTCCTGAACCACCTATTTCTCGAACATGGCTTCTCGTCTTTGCATCGTTGTTATTCTGCTGTGAAGTCGGCGGCATGTTGCAAACCTGCCAATCTGCTGAGCCCGAAGCATCTGCCGATTACAATCCGCAGATCACCACTACCGGTACGTTGTTCATCTGCGGCGGCGGAATTCTGCCCGGAAATCTGATTGATCGATTTATCGAGTATGGTGGCGGGCCTGAAGCTCGCGTCGTCATTATCAGTTCTGCCAGTTATTACGCGGACCTGGATATTCAGAATCGACTGTCAGGCTGGTATGACCGTCTGTCAGAAAACCAGATTGCCTCTCTTAACATTCTGCACACGCGTTCACGAGAAGAAGCCGACCAGTCCGAATTCTCGCAGATTCTGGATTCCGCGACTGCAGTTTGGTTCCTCGGCGGCAACCAGAACTGGATCTCGCAAGTTTATGTGGGCACGAAAACCGAAGAGCGATTGCACGCGGTTCTCGCTCGTGGCGGCGCTGTCGGAGGCAGTTCAGCGGGCGCCGCAATTATGTCGCGATGCATGATCGCTGATGGAAAACACGAACCAATCCTCTCAACGGGACTGGGATTTCTTCCCGGTACGATCGTTGATCAACACTTTCGCAAACGAGACCGACTGGGGCGATTGATGCGGGCACTTGAGCTTCGCCCGGGACTCGTCGGAATCGGCATTGATGAAGGCACAGCATTGATCGTCCGCGGGCGCACGTTAGAAGTCATGGGCGAATCGGATGCGGCGATTTGCCTTGCCCCCTCGCAACATCGCCCGTCGCGCATCGAATCGTTGACGCCAGGCAATCGCGCCGACCTCGTCGCGTTGCGACGCGCGGCCTCTGCCAGAGCCGAATCGACATCCATCGCCAGTTCGCTGGGATTTCCTGACGTTCCAAATGGGACCTTGGTCATCGCGGGCGGCGGCCCCACCCCGAAGGAAGTCGCAGATTCGTTTCTGAAGGCAGCAGGAGGATCAGAGTCGCCAATCGTCGTTGTCTCAAATGCGTTCGGCGAAACGCCACCTGAGCTCGCCGAGGTCTGCGGTTGGCTCAGTGCAGCCGGTGCCAAGAATGTCCAATTACTTCATCCCAGATCCGCTGAAGAGCTGCGTAGCCCCAATCTGATTGCTCTGCTGAAAGAAGCACGCGGCATCTGGTTCACAGGCGGACGGCAATGGCGGTTGGTTGACGCATTCCTGGATACACCAATCGAAACGCTGTTTCACGACGTCTTGCGGCGCGGCGGTGTGATTGGCGGAACGTCGGCCGGCGCAACAATCCAAGGCGAGTATCTTGTTCGCGGGAACCCTCTAGGCAACGAAGAAATGTTGACCGAAGGATACGATCGTGGATTTGGCTTCTTACAAGGAGTTGCGATCGATCAGCATTTCAGCCAGCGAGAGCGACTCGATGATATGGCGCAGCTGAAGAAAACCCATCCGGAAATGATCGGGCTGGGGGTCGACGAATCGACCGCAATGATTGTTCGAGGAACCACGATGCAGGTTGTGGGACAGCATAATGTCACGGTCTTCGATCGACCGGCCGAATCACAATCCAATACACCGGAATTTGCAGTGCTGCGATCGGGCGAACGTTACGACTTCCGCCAACGACGGCGAATGGAAGCGACCGCAACGGCCGAGCTTGCAACGCCGACGAAATGATCTCCTGTACGTTGAAGGCGACGATCGAAGAGATATCCCCAGGGAATCCCTCTTGCCATCGGTTGTCGCCTGCCTGATTCCGTTCGCTTTCCCAATCGACTCAGCTATACTTGGCTGATCGATTCAAGGAGAGTCCGTGGTGTTTTCGTTGGATGGTTTTGGAAATGAACGTCGATTCCGCGCCGCGTGGGATGCCGTTCAAATCGTTCGTGACGTTCACTATTCGCTATTCACATTTGGAGCGAGTGATCTTCCTTATTATCTGATTCTGTCAGGCGACAAACAGGATCAAGCGGTCAGTGTGACTCAGGGCGAAGTGAAAATTACGCGGCCCATGATCATCACACCCGATCGGGCCAGTCCCGAATTTGAAGACTTCTTTGAGGACGCCGACGACGAGAATCTTGCCCAATTCATCATGGCACGGACGGCGTCATTTTCGAACCTCAAATTTCGAAACCAAACTGGTTCAAAACGTTTGGTGAGTGATAGCGTCGAAGAAACCGTTGCAAAACTGAGTCAGAAACTTGACTCTGAAGACGAAGATCGCGTGGCCATCTTGACCGCTCCGGCACCGCTGGCTGGCTTTGCAGTCCTTCGATACGCATCCGAACGCATCATGCAAAGCGTTCCTGACAATATTCAGGAACTTCGTGAGAAGGGCTTCTTGCCATTCAACTAACCGGAACAGCGACTCGGCCCTCGCACGCTCGTTGAACTGGGCTGATTGCGGGTCTGTCGACGTGTTAATTCAGGCAGGCCCCCTTGGAAGGATGTCAGCGGCCCCAGAGCCAACCTGCCATGGCACGCCAATCAGGGAACGGCAAGTTCAACCTCGAGAAACTGAGCCGGATTCTTCTGGTATTCGGCAGCCAGGAACTGCAGTGTCTTCCATCGAGTGCCGTGTTGAGTCGCCTCCAGCTTGGGACATTCCTCTGGCAGGTTGACGAGCGTGTTCTTCTGAATGACCATCGCCCGGATTTTTCGCGTTCGCATCGCGCCCGCGGATTCGCAGGTTAGCGAAATCAAGTAGGTCGCGGCCTTAACCGGACCACCCATGTCGCGTTTCAAAAGACCGTCCGCAAACTGTTCGGACAGATCATTGAGAACCGAATTCAGATAGAACCAAAGCTCGTCAGTCGGAATCGGCAGCAGGGGATTTTCTGCAGTCGTCCGCCGCGCCATCCGAATGATCGCGTCGGTCGCTGCACTATTCAAAAAAACCTCTTCGCTTCGCTTTTCACTGAGCGTACGGATCTTCAGAGTGCCGGATTCAATGGTATTCAGCGAGACATTCAGACGATCAAGAAATTCCTTCTTTTTCCAATCGGCCAGAGCTCGCTTTCTCCCCACAAACCAACCAATCGCCATCAGCAGAAGACCGGTGAGTAGCTTCACCGCGTGGTCTTTGACATAGTCCTGCAAGGTATGGATGAACTGTTCCAAAATCGGCATAAATCGAATCCCTCGCGTACTTCAATGAGCGACGACAGAACTTCGGCACACGCCAGATCATCCGGCCGATCGTCGCACAGATCTTGTCGTGAATTCGGTTCGGAATCCAGTGGCAATGATGTCAGGTCACCATCACCTCGAATTCACGATCGAAATTCGAACCCTCAGATCAAGAAAGAGCCCGCTTGCGAGAATCGCAAACAGGCCCTGGTTGAACGCTCAAATTTGTGACGCTTCAGAGAATTCACATGCTACGAAAGAATCCCCGTAACTGCGTCGGCATTGACCATTTCGCGCGGTTGGTTGAGATGATTGTAAACAGTGCGGCGTGGATTCATGCCGACGCTGTGATAAATCGTCGCCAGCAATTCGATTGGATGAACGGGATTCTCAACCGGGGCAGAAGCCGTTTGATCGGACTTGCCCCACACGAATCCCCGCTTGACGCCAGCACCAGCAATGAGCCCGGTATAGCAATATGGCCAGTGATCACGACCATCATCGGAGTTGCCGTTGCCAGAGGTACTCACACCGCGTTTCGGACTACGACCAAATTCGCCAATCGCCAGGACCAATGTCTCTTTCAACAGGCCACGGTCATCCAGATCCGAGATCAAAGCCGACAAACCTGAATCGAGCATCGGAGCCGACTGATTCTTCATTCGTGCCGACAGACCTGCATGGACGTCGAACGAATGATTGTCAGAGTTGGCAACCTTTGGCCAGTTGACCTGTACGACTCGCGTCCCCGCTTCAATCAAGCGGCGCGCCAAGAGACAACTTTGACCGAATGTGTTATTGCCATACTTTTCTCGCAACTCTTTTGACTCTGCCGAAAGATTGAATGCCTCGCGCGCTTTGCCGGACAAGACCAGCGACAACGCCTTTCCGTAGTATTCGTCCAGTGCGTACTTGCTGACGGCCTTGTCGAGGTCATTCAGGCTGGCATTTACGGTGTCTCGCAAACTCGCACGACGCGCCAATCGCTCTTGCGGAACATCGGCCCGAAGTTGCAGGTCATCAACCTTGATTCGATCCATCTTGGCCATATCCATATCGTCACCGACGGGATAAAGCGTATATGGATCAAATGCGCGCCCCATGAACCCTGCCGTGCCGCCTTTTCCAATGACTCCACTTTCCTGCAGCGGACGGGGCATCATCACATAGGGAAGCATCGGCACTTCGGGCGGACGAGCCTTAATGACGTGACAACCCCAGTTCGGGAAGTCCTTCGGACTAGGCGGTTCCAATTGACCAGACGGACTGACTTTGTCTGCCGTGTAACCGGTCATCATCTGATAAATCGCGGCCGTGTGATTGAACAAACCATTTGGCGAATAGCTGACCGCTCGCAAAAGAGTCGTCTTATCCAGTTCTTGCGCCAGCTTCGGCATGAGTTCGGTGAACTGAATTCCGGGAAGCTTGGTGTCAATCGGCTTGAAGACACTCTTCACGTTGTCGGGTACATCGACCTTAGGATCCCAAAGATCAAGATGACTGGGGCCGCCCTGCAGGTAAACCAGAATCACATGCTTGGCTTTTCCGAACCCGACACCCCCATATCGGACATCTTCCGCAGCACGAGCCTGCTCGCTTTTGAGTAACGCGGGAAGCGAAAGCCCGAGAAGCGATGCTCCCCCGATGCGAATCAATTCTCGCCGACTGAACCCATCACACGTGTCTTTACCATACTGACCGGGGATCGCAAACATGTGCTTCACTCCAGGGGCAATCAATAGGCGGGCGGTTGGGCAGTATCGACTGAGGGACCGACACAAGAAAACATCGGTAAAATCGATTGCGTTCGATTGGGTTATACTGTGCAGAAGAAATGTCTGTCAATCGGCAGCCGCTTGACGCCCGCGGCAGCATCGTTCACATCCAACTACCATATCACAACTTACAACCAATCAGCGAAAACACATCCGTCCTCATTTAGCTACTCAGCTTTCGCGGCCAACGACGATTTTCGATGCCGCAGAAGCCACTCATAGAATTCCGGCATCGCGTAGGTCGACGTCCAAACATCGTGCGGGGCATTGGAAAGAATGGTGAACTTCACATTCCCTCCGATGCCGCGAATTGCATCAACCATCTGCTCAGTCTCCATGAACGGCACACCTCCATCATCATCACCATGAATGGCCCAGACGGGAAGCCGCTTGAACTTGACCGCCTCACGAGTATCTGTCCAGCCGCAAATGGGAGCAACCGCCGCAAACCGCTCGGGTTGATACGCCGCCAGCTTCCAGGTCGCCCACCCACCCATGCTCAGGCCTGTGACATAGATCCGATCAGAGTCGACACGGTACGTCTTCTCAACCTGATCCAACAGAGCGGCCAGCGCGGCGGGATCAAAGAATCGATTCTCAAGCGTCAACTGAGGCGAAACCACAATAAACGGAAAATCGGGCTGTTCTTCGGCGATCTTTGGGGGACCGTGCCGCTTCACCAACGACAACCGGTTGCCTCGTTCACCACTGCCGTGTAGGAACACCAGCAGCGGAAACTTTTGTTGTTCGGCCGCTCGATAGCTTGCTGGCAAATAGAGCAGATACCCCATGCTGTGTCGCGGATTCGCGGGATACGCAAATTTCTGCTCGACCTGCTTTCCTGCAGACGGTTCGTCCGCAAACGTCGATCGATCTGCAAGGATAGCACAGCAAACAAGTGACAACGCCAGGGCCGTAATGTGACGCAATGGAAGACCTTTCGCTGAATGAGACGGGGAGTGCATTCCATGATCGAGAGCATGGCGCCTCCCAAAGCAGCCTGTCGACGGAAGCAAGGTCTCAAAACCAGCGACAGATTGCAAACATCACCATGGGGTTGCGGAGACCTTCGAGTGATTTCGAGTCGTTTGTCGAGCCTCGAACAGAATTACCGACCAAGAACACCCGTCACGAGTTCTTGAGCCGACTCAGTCAGCGTTGGGATGTATTTCAAACATCGATCCATCTCGGCTTCAAGCTGCTCAATCCGTTCCAGAATACCCTCCAGCGATCCGGCGCGGCCGATGTCTTCGATCTCTGTCGTCAGGCGCACAATCATGTCTGCACCGAGTGTTGCCGCGGCGCCTTTTAGAGCATGGGCAGCATTGGCGGTCTCGAGACTGTCGTTCCGCGTGGCACAGGCAACGATCTCGGCCACGCGACGGGGACCGGTCGCACAAAGTTCAGTGAGCAGCGACTGCATAAATTCGACATCGCCGAGGCATCGTTCCAAAAGCACGGCCGCATCGATGGGAGGTGCTATTCCAAATGTCTCTTCGACCTGCTTCAGAGTCATTGTCGCGCGTTCCTTCACCGATTCGGTCCCGTCTGATTCCATCTCGGGAATCGTTTGATCGACAGATGAAACAGCAGTATCTTCGGTGTTTGCAGCCACTCGTCTGCGATATTTGAGAATGACGTCGTACAACGATCGTGGCTCAAATGGCTTGCTGAGATAGTGATCCATTCCCGCGGCAAGACATCGATCAGCATCTCCTTTGACGGCGTTCGCCGTGAGCGCGATAATCGGAACGTGTCCCTCGATCCGGTGTTCCGATTCGAGAGTCCGAATGCATCGAGTCGCTTCAAATCCGTCAAGCTGTGGCATCTGGCAGTCCATGAGCACAATCGAGAACTGGTGTTCGCGAATCGCTTGAATCGCCTCCAACCCATTGGTAACCGTGCGGAACTTGCAACCAAACTCCGCCAGTAGCGTTGTGACATAGAGCCGATTGATCGCGTTGTCTTCTGCCACCAAGACTTCAATATCGCCATGCTCGCCCGGCGAACTCGACACTTTGGTGTGGCGCATCGTCATGCGCGGACCGCTGGAGTTCAGACGATTCTGCTGCAGGACGCCCTGAATGGCCGCATACAATTGAGTCGAAAGCACCGGCTTTGTCAGGTTCTGACAGATCCCCATTGCTTGCAGCGATTCCGCGCTCTCGTTCGACAAACCTGATCCCAGCATGATAAATGGCGGCATCACTCCCCGCGTCCCAAGCGATAGTGCCAGGTCGCTGCCGTTGCGTTCGGGCATATCATAGTCGCTGATGACAAGATCGAATCTTGCGTCCGATTCACGCGCCTCATCGAACAGACGCAGTGCGTCCTCCACAGTCGCTGCCGTCGCGGACTGCATTCCCCATCGGCGAGTATGTTCGTCCATGATGAGCAGATTCGTTTCGTTATCATCGACAATCAGGACTCGCCGCCCCTCAAGAGCGCGACGGTCTCTCTCCGAATAAAGTTCGCAATGTTCACGAACAGGGAAATTCACCGTAAACCAGAACATCGTCCCGGCACCGACGCGGCTTTCTACACCGATCTGGCCACCCATCATTTCGACCAGGTGTTTGCAGATCGCTAATCCCAGTCCGGTGCCTCCGTACTTTCGAGTCGTTGACGAATCGACCTGTGAGAAAGGCTGGAACAATCGATTCGCCCGATCTTGTGGAATCCCAATTCCCGTGTCACGGACGATAAAACGCAGCGTCGCGATCTCGTTCTCGATCCGATCGCAGACGATGTTCAAAATCACTTCGCCATGCTCGGTGAACTTGACGGCATTATTCAGCAGATTGATCAGAATCTGTCCCAACCGATTGCCATCGCCCGAATAAATCTGACGGGCCTGAGGATCGAAATCACAAATGAATTCCAATCCCTTTTCGTGAGCCCGCAGCCAGAGCATCTCGGTCGTTTCGTGGACAAGCTGCTCGAGATCGAAGTCATGGACGTCCATTTCAAGCTTGCCGGCTTCGATCTTCGAAAGGTCCAGAATGTCATTGACCAACGTCAAAAGGGCGCGACCACTGGTTTGACAGGCCTTCACGAATTGATGTTGTCGGCTATCCAATTCCGTAGTCAGCAGCAATTCGGTCATGCCAATGACGCCATTCAGCGGCGTTCGGATTTCATGACTCATCCGAGCGAGGAACGACGATTTCGCAAGATTCGCCGCGTCGGCCGCCTCCTTCTGTCGCTGCCATTCCTCCATCTGCTTGCGCTCGGTAATGTCGACCACCGTCCCTTCGTACCGTTCGATTTCGCCGACCGAGTTGCGAACACCTCGCGCGGCTTCTGAAATCCAGATCAGGGTTCCATCGCGACGGTAGACTTGCGACTCGAATCCGGTGACAACTCCATCCGCGATGATCCGTTGTCGAAACTCTTCGCGACGCGTTGGATCTAAATAGAGTTGCCGTTCGATGTCACCGATGGCGTTGATCAACTCGTCTGGCGACTCGTATCCATAAATGCGCGCCAACGCGGGATTCGCATTCAGATAGCGGCCGTCTGGAGATGTTTGAAAAATTCCTTCGATGCTATTCTCGAACAGACTGCGATACTTCTCTTCGGCCGATCGCAGTGCCTCCGCGGCGAGCGACCTGGCCTGCATCTCGGCACTCACAACCTGCAGGACACGATTGTATTCGCTGGCAATCTGTCCCACTTCGGTATGCGGTTCAACTGGAACCGCCCTGCCGAAATCACTGCGTTCGCTGTGCTGATTCATCGACTGCAACAGATCAATCAATTCCGTATGAGCACCATGCTCCGAGACATTTAAACCGCTCGTCTCACTCGCGGCATCAACACGGAGTGGATGGACGAAATCCAGTAAACGAAAAACGATCCAACCACCGACAAAAGCCCAAAGCCAGCAGGTCACGACACCCAGGGCTTGAACGCCAAGTTGTTCCTGCCATGTTCGCCCCGTGACCGACGGTGACGCCACAAGTGCAACCACCAGCGTGCCCCAAGTCCCTCCAAAGGCATGCACGGGCACGGCCCCGACCACATCATCGATCTGAAGACGTTCGAGCAAATAGCTCCCAGCAAGCGACAAGATCCCAGCGACGGAGCCAATCAGGATGGCGGCAATTGGCTCCGCCAAATGGCACGATGCCGTCATTGCAACCAGTCCCGCCAGAACCCCATTGATTGCCTGCCCCACGTCAGCGCGTTTCGTCAAACGCCAGGCAAGAAAGAGTGCGGACAATCCACCGGCCGCCGCTGCAAGATTTGTATTCACTAGAATGCGAGGAATGTTGTCCGTGACGGCGAGCGTGCTACCTCCGTTGAACCCAAACCAGCCGAACCACAATAACAAGGCACCAAACGTGGCTTGTGCCAGATCGTGCCCATGAATCGGTGTCCTTTGTCCGGTGAACCTCCCTATCCTCGGGCCGAGCACAATTGCTGCAGCGAGCGCAAGCCAACCTCCTAATGAGTGAACGACGGTCGATCCAGCAAAATCGATAAACCCGCGATTCTGCAGCCAACCTGTACTTGAGGGATCAAGATTTCCGCCCCAGGCCCAATGTCCCAGGACAGGATAGAACAACGTCGAACTGATCAGTGCGATCGACAGATACGCACTGAATCGAATGCGCTCAGCAACGGCCCCGGAAATGATCGTCGTGGCGGTACCGCAGAAGACGAGTTGGAACAAAAAGAAACTGAGCTGACCTGTTCCAGCGTCGGACCCCGGGAAAAACTGAGATGTTCCGATCAGTCCCGAATAGCTTGAACCAAACATCAGGCCGAAGCCGATCGCCCAATACATCAAACTCGACACGCAGAAATCGATCAGATTCTTGATCGCGACATTAATACTATTCTTGGCACGCGCGAAACCTGTTTCGAGCAGGCAGAACCCACCCTGCATTAGCATCACCAACGCTGAACAAATCAAGATCCAGACGAGATCAACAGGTTGAGGCACAGCGGGCATGGCGAATCCTTGAGGCTGAATGCGCGCAAACTTCCATCTCTCCACTGAAGAATCCGTGGAAATGGAACTTGTCTCGAATATCCAAATTGAAGACGGTTCGGCCTGAACGTGAGCGCACTCAGCGAACTTGTCACCTCACTCTAGATCGACTGTTCGAATGTGCTCTGCAAAAATGTTGCAAAAACGAAACACGCAAACGGCGGTCATTGTCACTGACGGTTACAACGACCCTGTCGATTCGACTGCTTCGGCATCCCGAATAACAGTGATTGCCGAAGGAAACGCGTCCCGGGCCGCCTCCAATCTCTCGGCAACAAGGAAGCGAACGGCATCGCGCATCCCGAGACTTTGCCAGGCCCGGTCTCGCAATTCGAGCGAACCCTCGATTCTGGGTCACGCTTTTGAGAAGATCCCTGCATTGCTCGATGTCACTTCTATAAATCGACGGAAAGACCGGGCCTTGATGGCTGGAATTTCAACCGTTTTGGATACTGGACGACAATGAACCAGACACGTCTCGTCATACAGAGTCTGATCCACCATTGGCGCACGAATCTTGCCATGGTGCTGGGAGTTGTTGCGGGAACCGCGGTGATCGGCGGGGCACTGATTGTCGGCGATTCCGTGAAGGCGAGCTTGCGTCAGATGACGCTCGATCGCCTGGGAAAAATCGACGAAGCACTTAGCGGTCCTCGTTTCTTTCGTGAAGATTTGGCCGATCGCTTGTCGGCAAGCGTGAATCACGGCACGACGTCCGTGGATTCCAAAAAGAAGATCGTGTCGCCCGCGATCATCATGCGCGCGGGTTTGCAGGCGCGAAAGGGTGAGAATGTCCGTCGAGCCGGCCAAGTCAACGTCTATGGCTTCGACGCCCGTGCCTGGTCGCTGATGGAAACAGGTGGACTGGAATCACCAAAAGAATCCGGTGTCGTGCTGAATGCACAGGCAGCACATGCGATCGACGCCCATGTCGGCGACGAAGTCACACTCTGGATTGAATTACCCAGCGCCGTACCTCGAGACACGCTCATGGGCAAGAAAGACAACGATTCGCAGGAGATTACCTTGACGGTTAGCGGCATCGCTTCCGATTCCACGGGCCTGGCGCGACTCGGGCTGCAACCAACGCAAGCGTATCCTCTCAATTCGTTCGTCGACCTGCATTTCCTACAAGCACAATTGGATCTGGACCGAGTCAAACCCTCGCGTCGCGATCCCGTCGGAAAGCCGTCACGCGTCAACACATTGCTGATCCATGATGAGGATGCCAAGACCAATACCAAACCGACACTTAACTCTCTGACGACGGACGCATTGCGAAAGGTGTGGACATTGTCGGATCTCAATCTGAGGCTTGTCGATAACCCATCAATCAATGGGTTGGTGCTGGAATCCGATCAGATGATTCTCGAAAACAATCTGGCCGCAGCTGCAATCAAAACCGCCGCAAACAGCAACTTGGTCGCGGCTCCGGTGATGGTCTATCTTGCCAATAAGCTCTGGAATCCCGCAGTCTATGAACCTGGAAAGCGCCCCGGCTATTCGATGTACTCGACCGTCGCGGGAATCGAATTTTCGGACTTGAATCGGGGACCGTTCAAGGACTTCAGTTTCATCGGTGATGCACCGAAATCGCTGGACGAGAATGAGGTGATCATCAATCAATTTCTAGCCGCCGACCTGGAAGCGAAAGTCGGGGATCAAATCAAGTTCACCTACCACACAGTCGGATCTCGCGGTGAACTGCCCGAACTCGAAGAAACGGTGACGGTCCGTGGCATCGTCGCGATGAGCGGAGCAGCCATCGATCGGACGCTCACACCCGAAGTCAAGGGCATCACCGACGTCGACTCGCTGGCCGACTGGGACCAACCATTCCCGATGGATCTGAACGCCGTCACGCCACGAGATGATGAATACTGGAACGACTTTCGCGCGACGCCCAAGATGTTTTTGCCCCTCCAAACCGCGAAGAAACTGTGGCCCAGCCGTTACGGCTCATTGACGTCGCTACGACTCGTCGCCGCCGCGGACGAGCCGACGAACCTAAAAGCACTGCACGAGAAATTCGCCGGCGAACTTCTCGGCGACGTCGCACCAGTGGAGGTAAATATGGCCGTCCAACCTGTGAAAGCGATTGGACTTCTCGCCGCCAATGGTTCGACAGATTTCTCTGGATTATTCTTTGGATTCAGCCTGTTTCTGATCGTTGCCGCGATGATCTTGATCGGATTGCTGTTCCGACTCGGTATCGAACAGCGCGTACGCGATCTTGGATTACTGGGTGCGATTGGCTTTACGTCGGGACAGATCCGCCAACAGATGCTTTTTGAAGGCACGGCCACTGCTGTGACAGGCGGCCTGCTCGGAACGGTAGTGGCCGTCGGATATGCAAAACTCATGATTTACGGCCTGACACATTGGTGGGTCGGTGCCATCGGAACCTCCAACTTGATTCTGGCCGTTCAACCGCTCAGCTTGCTGACGGGGTTCGCCATTGCCGTGCTCGCGGCAATCATTTCGATCTGGTGGGCGTTGCGGCAACTGAAACAATTGAGCCTGCGAGAACAACTCGCGGGTGTCACCGAACAAACAATTGATTGGGCCGCACAAGCACGTCGAACGGAACGCATTCTACGTCGCGCGACCATTTCAACAATATTGGCCGTTCTCCTAACTGGTACCGTTGCTATCGGGTTAATTCCTGCAGCCGGAGCGTTTTTCGGAATCGGAGTCCTCTTGCTTGTTGCGTGCCTTTCGTTTTTGTCCGCCTGGCTGCAACGGAAAAGTGGTTTCTTCGTGCATGGGAAGGGATGGATGGGACTGGGACGCCTTGGGCTACGAAATGCCTCGCGCCAACGTCAACGGACGGTCATGTCGGCGGGAATGATTGCAACGGCCACGTTCCTCATTGTCACCGTGGCCGCATTTCGACGAGACCCAACTAGCGAGTTACCAATAAAGACGTCAGGGAACGGTGGATTCACACTCGTTGCAGAGTCCAGCAGTCCCATCCTTTACGACATGAATACCGAGCACGGTCGGCAAAAGCTTCGACTGATCCCTGCAGCGAACTCACCTAGCGCGAAAGCCCTGGACTCGATGAAGGTCATTCCATTTCGCGTGAAGCCGGGCGAAGATGCCAGTTGCCTGAATCTATTCCAAACCAGGGTCCCCACTATCCTGGGCGCGCCGCGATCATTGATTGATGATCACAGATTTGCATTTGCTTCAGGTTCGTGGAAGGAATTGGCACCTCACCCCAGCAACACGGCAGCAGCAAATCCTCCCAGCGTGCCGGCAACTGAGCCTCCCATTCCCGTTCTAGGAGACCTGAATACCCTGATGTTCTCGTTGCACAAGCAAGTCGGACAAACGATTGCCATTCCAAGCGACGAAACACCGCAGCACCAGTTGATTGTCAAAGGCATGTTTCAAGACAGCGTATTCCAGGGTGTTCTCGTCATGGCCGACGATGATTTCGTAAGGCTGTTCCCGGAACAGAAGGGGTTCCAGTACTTTCTGATCGATGTCCCACCCGCAGAATCCGAAGCCGCATCCGCGTTACTCGAGACGGAACTCAACGAGTACGGTTTCGATGCGGAACCGGTCGCGGAACGCCTCGCCCGATTCTTATCCGTCCAAAACACCTACCTGTCCACATTTCAGACGCTGGGAGGACTGGGTCTGTTGCTGGGAACCTTCGGGCTCGCGACGGTGATGCTGAGGAACGTGCTGGAACGGCAGGCCGAAATCGCGCTGCTGCGTGCGGTGGGATTTCATGCACAGGGCGTCGCAACCCTGATCCTGTGGGAAAATGCCTTCATCATGCTCTGGGGTTTGGCGGCCGGGGCCGGATCGGCACTGCTGGCGACCGCACCAAATCTGCTGAGCCGCGGCGCAGACTTACCTTGGGTGTCGCTGATGACGCTCCTCTTGGTTGTGTTGGCAACCGGCATGCTTGCGTCGACATTCGCCGTCCGCGCCGCGGTACGACTCCCGATTGTCAGCACGCTTCGCGGCGACTGAAGGATCGTCCCAATCGTGTGACGTTGCGAAGCAGTGCCCGCACCCGGTAGTTGTTTGTTGAGTAGATTCAAATACTGCGGAATCACTCGCTTCGCGAGCGGATTCTTCGGTGGAGGTTCCTTCGCCTCAAAAAGAGATTGCAAAACACCCCGCCACTCAAATGGCAGTTGCTGTCGACTTAGATTCTGGCCCACGCCGACCGAGACAGTTTCTTAACGAGCCCACTCAGTTCCTACAGTGAACAGTTAACAAAGGCCCGCCCAGTGTCGTTGATGATGCCAAACTATACCAATACAATTAGTAGGTATGTGATCTCACAATCATTCTGGGAATGAGTTTGGTGCATACGACTGTAGAGAGCATTTCATAACGCGTATTGGCAAGGAAACTGCGTACCA